>JANMSL010000732.1:0-6600 GCA_031389245.1 Lysobacterales bacterium
CATAGAAGAACAACAGGTAGTAGAGGAACCACAGGTGACCAGTCCCGGGCAGCTGCTCGGGCAGGCCTCCGGCCTGTGAAAACTGCCGGATGATCGCGAGCAATGGTGATGGATTCTGTACCGTCGCCGCGGCATGCAGCGTGCTGTATTTCAGTGCTGCATACACCAGGGGCGAGAAAATCACGAACGGCAGCGCGATGCGCTTCAGGCGATTGCGAAACAGTCCGCCCAAACCGCGTTTCGCCACCAGCATGGCTGCAAAGAACCCGGCGACCACGAAGAACAACGGCATGCGGAACAGATGCAGGAACCAGATGCACAGGTCAACGGCGGCCGATTGCTCGCGATCGGCGGTTGGAATAAACGCGTGCGTGAGCGGGCTGTACGCCAGCGCCGCGTGAAACAACACACCCGCGAACATGGCGAGCGCCCGCAGGTTGTCCATGTAGTGAAAACGGCCGGGAGACGACATGTCGGCGTCAGTAGAAGGCTTGCTTGCGGCAGTGGACCCAGCCGGTAGCCACCAGCACTGCGACACTCACCGTCACTTCCGCGAGCAGGATGGACACGGCAGGCAGGCTCCAGACGATGCTGTCGGTTCTTACGTGGCTACTGATCTCGGCTATCTGACCGAGGCCCATGATGAAGGAATTGATCAAGGTCATGCTGCCGATCATGGCAAACGTGTTCCAGCCTTCCGATTCCACCGCCATGGCGACACTCAGCGAGATCGTGTAGGCCAGCGCCACGAACCCGAAGATCAGGATCGCGAAGACGATCAGCCCATCGGGCAATGGCGTGAACGCGATCACGGCAATGGTTCCGAAGGACATGATCAGGAAGGGCACGAAGAACGTAACCAGATTGCCGAGCAATTTCGCGAGATAGAAATCCAGCGGCGTGAGCGGCAAGCTCATTACAAACGCCAGGGTGTGCTCCTTGCGTTCGGCCAGCAAAGAGGTGGAAATCGAGAAACAGGCGGCGGCCACCAGGACGACGATCAACAGCAACGAGCCCAGATAAAAGCTCCAGCCCTTGGCCATGCCAATCAAACAAAGCGCGAAGATGCCCGCAGTCACATAGGCCGCAAGCTGTTTCTGGAACAGCATCCAGTCCTTGGCGATCAACAGCTTGATCAGGGGCAGGTTGAGTTCGAAGCGCTTCATGCCGCACCTCCAGCGCGTACGGTGGTGACGAAAATATCTTCGAGGCTCATGGCCTCGGTGCTGCGGATTTCCAGCCCCTGCGCTTGCAGGCGACCGAGCAGGGCATCACTGAACTGGCGCACCTTCAATTCGAGCAAGGACCCGTTCTGACGTGTGGCCGCTATTTCGGGCCAAGTGCTTTCGTTTGCCGGCCACGCGCCTTGACAGACGATCCGGCGCCAGTCGTCGAGGAAGGACTCCTTGTCCCTGGACGCGAGCAGGCGACCCTGGTGGACGAAGCTGATCGTGTCCGCCAATCGCTCGATGTCCTGTGTGTTGTGCGAGGAAAACAGCACGCTGCGGGCGTCGTCGCGCAGGATGTCGGCGAGCGCCTGCAGCACCTCGTCGCGCGCGACCGGGTCGAGGCCCGTGGTCGGCTCGTCGAGCAGCAGCAGCTTGGGTCGGCGAGCGAAGTTCAATAGCAGCAGGGCCTTGACCCGCTGTCCATGCGAGAACCCGGCGAGCGTCTGCTCCGATCGCAGATCAAAGCGGCGAAGCAGGTCGGCAGCGTAGGCTTCATCCCAGCCCGGATAGATCGAGCGAAAAAAATCCATGTGCCAGCGCAGGGTCTGGCTCTTGTACAGGCGCATGTCTTCCGAGGCGAACCCCAGTTCCTTCTTGACCGCAACCTGCTGCGCCGGCATCGAATAACCGAGCACTTCGATGGTGCCGGCGTCGGCCCGCGCCAGTCCGCTGAGAATGCGCAACAAGGTGGTCTTGCCGGCGCCATTGGCGCCCACCAGCCCCATGATCTGCCCCTCGGGCATGCTCAGGGTGATGTCCTGCAGCGCAAAGTTTTCGTAGCGCTTGGTCAGCCCGGACAGGGCGAATGCGGCGGTCATGGCGTGGATCCTTCGGAGGCGTTGGGAATGGGATCGGGCTGCTCTTCAGCGAGCAACTGCCGAATCTCGTTTCGGGAAATGCCGAGCCGCGCGGCACAGGTCAACATGGCGTCGAAGTGCTGGGTAAACTCGGCACGCAGCAGGTTCGTGGGCAGGTCCGACGACTCGGCCACGAACGAACCCATGCCGTGCCGGGTCACGATGATTCCGGCAAGCCCGAGTTCCGCGTAGGCGCGCTTGACCGTGATCACACTGACCCGGCTGGCGCTCGCCAATTCGCGAATCGACGGCAACGCCTGCCCCGCCTTCCAGTCACCGGCCATCACCTTGGTGGTGATCTGGTCGACAATCTGCTGGTACATCGGCGTGCTGTCACCGGTCGATAGGAAGAGTTCAGCGCTCACCGCCACCTTCTGTGCATAGTTGATATGCACAGTATGCACAGCTGGAGAGGTGCTGTAAAGGGTCGGGCGAAAGCAACGGCCAATCAGAGCCCAAAAGGCGGCTCTGGAGGGAAGTGACCTCGATTGGGCAATGTGTCTGGCTCCGACCGCAACCCGCGGGAACTTCAGCCTTGTTCAAGCCGAATGGTCGGAATGCCTCTCTTGCATCAGGTCGACACCGACTATGTGCGTTTCATCAGGCCTACGCACAGCCTGCAACGACGGACGCTGCAGTCCGACTTCCGAGACAGTCTT
Source organism: Lysobacterales bacterium (assembly GCA_031389245.1). Classification (GTDB taxonomy): domain Bacteria; phylum Pseudomonadota; class Gammaproteobacteria; order Xanthomonadales; family Ahniellaceae; genus 0-14-3-00-62-12. Next base: position 2,746 of record JANMSL010000732.1, read on the forward strand.
TAGTGAGTCACTTCAGCTGCAAAATGTAGAAATAAAGTCTGTCTCGGAAAATAAAGTCTGCCTGTCCGAATGTTATTGCGCCGTTCTGCTTCGCCAACTCCAATTCACACTTCGCATGTCGCACTCTCAGCGCTACCAGCGCCTTGTTATTGCGAAGGGTCGTGGGACCCTCGCCGGAGGCGGACAATGGACGTGCGACGCAAAGCGGTGGGTGCTGGGGTGGCGGTGCTGGTCGGGTTGGGCGCGGTGCTGTCGCCCGCACCTGCGTTATCAGCGACGTTCCGCGTCGGGATGGGAGGCGGCTGCACGCACAGCACAATCCAGGCGGCGGTCGATGCGGCCGCGGTCAGCCCTGGTTTCGATTACGTGCGCATCACCCGCAGCCAGAACTACCTCGACCAGAGTGTCCGCATTCATGGGCAGGACCTGATCCTCGAAGGCGGATTCGCGAACTGCCAGTCGCCGACGCCGGACAGCGGCCGGGCTGCGGTCAGCGGCGCAGGTCCGTTGCGGCGCAGCGTATTCACGATTGGCGAAGGCACGGTGAGCCTGGCCGATCTCGTCATCGTCAGTGGCGATCCGCAGGGGGACGGTGGCGGCATCCTGGTCAACAACCGGAGTACCAAGCCGACCACCTTGCGACTGTTCAATGTTCACGTGGAGCAGAACACGGCCAGCCGCGGCGGCGGAATCAGCGTGCAAGGGCGATGGGACCCTGTCACCAACGTACGGCTGGTGTTGGCGAACGACACCGTGGTGAAGGGCAACCACGCGTTCGCGGACGGCGGCGGCATCCACTGCCGCGACGCCACGGTCGAGATCAGCGGCGCGCGCAGTCTGGTGAATGCCAATCGGGCGCGTCGGGGTGGTGGTCTGCATGCCGAGGGCTGCCGCGTCATGGTGAGCAGCGCGGGCAACCATCCGTTCTACGGCGCGATCGCGTTCAACATTGCCGACGAGAATGGTGGCGGCATCAGCGTCGAGGGCCAATATACCAACACGCGCATCATCACCATGGACGCAAAGCTTCCGGCAGCGATCACTTACAACATGGCCGGCCGGCACGGCGGCGGCATCTATGTCCATGACGCGCACGTCGATGTGGTCGAGGCGATCGTTCATGGCAATGTCGCCAACGATAGCGGCGGTGGCGCGTTCGTCGAGGCGGACGAAGACGTCCTCTTCAGCTCGCTCAACTTCATGCCGGCCTCACGCGGCGATGGCGCGACCTGCGATGAGGCGCTGCAGTGCAATCGCTTGTCGGGTAACCGTGCCGGCAATCCCGACCGCAACGAAGGCGATGGCGCCGGGGTCATGTTGCGTGCGCTGGTTGACGAGAAGGAAGCACACACAACGCTGCGGCTGTTGCGCACTCGGGTCTCGGACAACGTCGGTGCCACGGTGATCGACCAGGGCGCACTCACCACCGGCTTCGGCGACGCCGTCAACACCCTCACTATTCACGCTGCCGTCTTCACCGGAAACCACGCCGGCCGAGCGCTGATCGAGCACTACTCGAACTGGCATCCGGGCTGGTGGGCGCTGTTCACCATGCGCGAAACCTCGATTGCCGGCAACAAGATCAAGGGCAAAGCCGTGATCAGCAGCTTCGATCCGGCCGATATCAAACGCAGCATCGTGTGGCAGCCGGGGACACCGGCATTTGTCACCGGTGGCTCGACACCCAGCACCGCCGAATACGTGATCGCCAGCGACTTTGCCGGCATTGCGATCACGCCAGACCTGTTGATCGCGGACCCGGTTTTCCAGGACGAGACGGCGGGCGACCTGCACCTGCGCTACGAGTCGCCGGCCATCGACTATGCGCCGGACGACGGTCTGGGCCTTACCCATGACGGCAAGCCTCGGCCTGTCGACCTGCCGTCGATTCCCGACCGCTTCGGCCCCGAGGACATCGGAGGCTACGAAGTCCAGACCGACCCCGGCTCGATCCTCCGCCAGTGAGTATCCACCGGCAAAGCCGGGGGCTTTGCTTTGTGGTCCGCTCGAAGCGGCTACGCGGCGTCGTTGACGCGGTCTCGAATTTGGCGGCCACCAAAGAATAACCAAGTACTGGACACCCAGAAACTGGAAGCCCAAACGATGATGCCGTGGCATAGCGGATGAATGCGCCAACGACGCACACTTAGTGGTTTTGCGCCTGCCAAATCAGTTGGTGTCCCGCTCTTCCCGGGTGTCCCGTTCTTGCCAACTCGAAATCATTCTTGAACACTGCATCTGTGCGTGGTTCACCGTAGATGAAGTCATCTGCGACCACGATGTCGGAAGAGCCGTTGTTGTCGTTGGGGCCGATGGCCGTGTTGCCCAGGGTGATGCGCACGCGTGCGATCTGCGGCTGTCCGTTGGTGACGAAGCCGCCCAAAAAGGATATTCCTCCGGACAGGGGCGAAGCGGCGGCGGCGATCAGGCTGACGTCGTTTTGGTCGAAGAACTGCAATGCAGTTGTCCCTGCAACGTCTACATCGGTGAATAGCATGCCGAATCCGGTCACCTGTGCGGGCGTACTGGTGCCCGGCACGAAGAAGGTGACATCGTAGATCCGGTTGCCCAGGGCGGTGAACAGGCGTTGCGCACTGAAGCTTTGAAAGTTCGCCGTATAGTTGCCATTGATATTGCCGAAATTCGCCGGGGCCGGCTGCCCTGCTCCGGCATCGGCGCTGGCGCCACTGACCTGGAAACCCGAACCACCCGGGCCGGCCACCAGCACCATGCCACGCGGCGAGTTGACGTTAAAAAAGTCGGTCGGCAGATTGTTTGGCGTAGAAAAAATGGCGGGAACTCCATCCCAGTTGATCTCTCGCCTTAGTCCGCCAAAACTTCCGTTGGCGCCGGCCACGGTTCCACCCCCAAGGTCGACGCGAAACTGGTCGCGCGTCGGCGCAACGGCCGCAGCATTTGCACCGGTGCCGCTGCGCATGGTGATTTGCGCATGTGCGTTGCCAGCGTGGATAGCAACGATGGCAAAGACCAATAAGCAAGCTCGAATCTTGTGCGCCATTGCATCGACTTCCGCTGTGCGTTGACTGTCAGCGTAGCAGCAAGTCAGGCACCGGAAATTTTTTGGTGCGCAGCAGAAAACGGGGCAACTCGCGCAATGCCGGCAAGATCGTGACGCCGTAAGCCTGGGACAAGATCCAATGCTGCACACTTAATCGTGATAGCTCGAGTCAAACGCAACCGGCTCGACATTTGCGCAGCGTAGAACCAACGTCGGCTCCGCTGCGCTTGCGCTGACCTTCGACCGATCGTGGGGTGTCGAAACCGACAACGCGATGCGCTGAATGTGTGTTGGATGAATTTCTGTCCGGGATCAGCACGGCGGGTTTCACAACGCTCCTCATGCGCTCTTTGGTGGCTTCCGAGCGCGGACCGGGCCAGCGCCAGCTCGCACCGACGTGTTCAATGCCACAGCGGCGCGAATGAGCGCCTTCAACGCTTTTTCATCCATCTTGTCACCCTCGTGGAAATCGATGGCACGCCGGGTGTTGCCGTCGAGACTGGAGTTGAACAGGCCTGCAGGGTCGGCCAACGAGGCGCCCTTGGCGAAGGTCAGCTTCACGGCATTCTTGTACGTCTCACCGGTGCAGATCATTCCGGCGTGCTCCCACACCGGAACCCCTCTCCACTTCCACTCCTCGACCACTTCGGGGTCGGCCTGCTTGATCAGCATTCGGATTCGAGCGAGCGTCTGGCCCCGCCAGTCACTCAGCGCCTTGATTCTCGCATCTATCAGCTGAGAGGGAGAGTCTCCTCCTTTGCCTTCCTTCGAGCCGCTCTTCGTGCTCTTCATGGTTGCTGTCCCTTTCTTCATGGTTGTCGCTGGCTTGTCACTTG
>JANMSL010000750.1:0-5976 GCA_031389245.1 Lysobacterales bacterium
GTATGCGCCGGCAACACCAACTGCATTCCGATCTGTCCGATCCAGGCCAAATACGATCCCAGCGTCACGCTCAATGCCGCGCTCGACACCGGCAACGTCACGCTAATGGTGCAAACTGTCGCCAACGAGATCATCGTCGACAAGAATGGTCTGGTCAGCCAGATCAATTACATACAATACGAAGACAATCTCGGCCCGGCCACTGCGCGCGGTTCGGTTTCGGCCAAGCGCTATGTGCTCGCATCGCATGCAGTGGAAACCCCGAAACTGTGCTTCATGTCCACCAATGGTGGCAAGACACCCAACGGCGTTGCCAACAGCAGCGGCCAGATGGGCAAGAACCTGATGGACCACCCGCTGTATCTGGCGTGGGCATTGGCGCCACAGCCCGTGTACGGTTTTCGCGGGCCGCTGGCAACCTCGGGCATCGAGAGCACGCGCGATGGCGAGTTTCGCAAGGATCGCGCCGCCTTCCGCATCGAGATCGGCAACGAAGGTTGGAATTTTTCGATTGGCGATCCGTGGACGACCACGCTGGATTTCATCAATGGCATGAACGTCAGCCAGCTCAACCCTCAGCCACCGGCAACTACAGCGCCGCAAGCCCTGTGGGGACCGGACCTGGTCAAGGCAATGAACGATGGGCTGTCGCGTCAGTTTCGGCTTGGATTCCTGGTTGAGCAATCGCCCGAGGAAAGCAACTACGTCACCCTGTCGAAGACGGAGTACGACCATCTCGGCTTGCCGCGCCCGCAGATCGTGTACGACCTTTCGCCCTACACCCGCGCTGGCTTCGCCGCCGCCAAGCAAGCCGCCGACGCCATTTTCAAGATGATGGGCGCGACGCAGTTCACTACCTCACCGGCAGCGAACGATCCGTCCGGTTTTGACGTCATCATCGATGGCAAGCCCGATCGCCTGAAGTTCTTCGGCGCAGGCCACATCGTTGGCACGTATCGCATGGGCGACGATCCAACAACTTCCGTGGTCGACGCCAATCAGCGCTCCTGGGACCACAAGAACCTATTCCTCGTCGGCAGCGGAACCTTCTGCACCGTCGCCACTGCGAATCCGACATTGACCATCGCGGCTCTGGCGCTCAGGGCGGCGCAGACCGTTTTGGAGGATTTGAGCTGATACGAAACGCGATGCGACGGGACCATTGGATGTGAAACGCAACTCGGAGAATGCCCGATGCCTATAGCCCCACAGCATCCCTACCACCCGATCATCTATGTGCGCGGTTTCGCCGCGACTCAAGGCGAGATCGAGGAAACAGTATCCGACCCGTACATGGGCTTCAATATTGGCTCGACCAAGTCGCGCGTAGCCTGGACCGGCGACGTCAAGCGCTTCTATTTCGAATCGCCGCTGGTGCGTTTGATGGGCGACCACAAGTACGAGGATGTGTTCGTAGACGGTGACGACCTGGTGGCGGTCGACAATCCCGACCAGTCCGTGCCGTACCGTTGCATCGTCATCTACCGTTATTACGATGAGGCATCGAAGGATTTTGGTAATGGCGGCGGCACGCCACCGATAGCCCACTTTGCCAAGGGGCTGGACAAGTTGATCCTGCGACTGCGCGACAAGGTGTGCGCCAATCCAGACAACAAGATCACGCCAGCAGATTTTCGTGTGCACCTCGTCGCCCATTCGATGGGCGGGCTGGTCTGCCGCGCCTTCTTGCAGAACACAAAACTTGGATCGGCCGCGGCGCGTGCTGCGGTGGACAAGTTGTTTACCTACGCAACGCCACACAACGGTATCGATATGCGCATCGTGCGCAACGTGCCGGGCTGGCTATCGTTTGGCGACGTCAACAATTTCAATCGAGAGAAAATGGCTGGATACCTCGATGTGCCTGTTGGCGACGATGTGTCACTGGTAACAAACTTTCCACCCGAGCGTATTTTCAATCTGGTCGGCACCAACCCACGTGACTACACCGTCGCCGGTGGCATCTCAGCCTGGGCTGCGGGCGATGCGAGTGATGGACTGGTGCGTATCGAAAATGCCACCACGCACGGCATCGGCGCTGAAGGCAAAGACGTGGGTTCGCCGCGCGCATTTGTGCATCGAAGTCACTCGGGTCCTTACGGCATCGTGAATTCTGAAGAGGGCTACCAGAATCTCACCCGCTTCCTGTTCGGCGCCTTGCGTGTCGACGGCATCCTGGACATTGACGACATCACGCTGCCGCAGGAAGTACAGAAATCCTTCGACGAAGGCAAAACCGTGCACGCTTCCTACCAGTTTGAAATCGCTGCCAGCGTACGCGGTTGTCAGTGGCAGATGACGCGACGCGAGGTGCGTGAGAATTCCGCCATCTTCCGCAGCTACAGCGAACTGTTTCCGCGTACAGCGGGCGCCGTGCGACCGCCCGACCGCAGTCGCAGCCCGCATCTTTTTTCGGTATTTCTCGATCCGCGTAAGAGCGTCAAGGCTTCCAAATCGGTCAGCTTCGCGTTTGACATCAAGGTGATGGTGCCCGATTACGAAGTGGGCGGTTCGATTTTTCTGAAGCGTCATTACGAAGGTGGCTTCATCTATCGCGAGCTGATTCTGGTTGAGGCTTTTCCTGACGACACAGCCCAAGGCGGCTGGCGAATCAAGTACGGCTACCAGGACATTAATCCCGGCAAACCCGGCAAGGACGCGGTGACGCGTGCGCTGGATGGTGCCGCGGGTTCCGGCCTCGCGTTCGATATTCCGATTGAGCAGAAGGCCAGACCCGGGCTGCGCGGCACGCTGCGCATTGAAGCTCGGTCATGGCGTTGAGCAGTCGCAGCACGCGCGTTTTCGATGCATTCGTGCGAGCAGAAGCAGCGCAGGGAAGCGCGATCGCTGCCTCCGTCAGCAGGTTATTGAATCAAAGTCATCGAAAGAATTTTGGGCACGCCTGACGACATTTATTGACGGAAGAGACCTTCCGCCACAAGTCGCCAGGAAGTTGGGGACGATAGGTAGTTAAACACTGGAAGGGGGAAGCAATGCGAACATACAAAGGCTTTACGCTGCACCTGATCTGCGCTATCGCCGCGGCCACGACGGTTGATGCGGGTACCTTTCCGGATTACGGCTACAAGCCGCCCGCGGACTGGACCGAAGCGACGTTTTCATTGAGTCAGGCGTATCCCGCCGCCAAGCCCGACGCGGGCACCCTACCCTGGACCGCGATCGATCCGGCGACCGACCCGGCAAAATATATGCAGGCTGTGCTTGATTACAGCTATGAAGGAAACATCGAGCACGATTTCGTTGTGCAGAAAAATACCGTGCGCGGCTGGTACCACGCGCCGTGGCTGCACTGGGGTGCCGGCGGTCGCGAATTCGTCCGCGGCCTCACCCGCGAGCGGGCCTCCAAGCCATTTGAACTCGCAGCAACTCAGACCACTGCGCAGCGCAACTACGCAGTCGGCTTTTACAACCATCTGGGCGGCTACGCGCTGGGCCAAGTGTGGAAAGATCCAGCCAAGCCAAATGATAGCGCCGCAATCTTTCCCGAAGGCACGGTATCGTTCAAACTGCTGTTTACCACCACACCGGAGAGTCAGGCGTCCTGGTTGGCGGGCTCGCCGACCTGGATCGTCGACATCGATCGAAGCACGACGGCTGCCGCGGTGAAGGCGCAGAAGGTGCGCCTGTTGCAGATCGATATCGGGGTGAAAGACAGCCGATCCGCAAAAGGCGGCTGGGTGTTTGGCACGTTCCACTACGACGCGGGTGTGAAGCAATCCAATCCCTGGCGACGCGTGCGGCCGTTGTCGCTGATGTGGGGCGACGATCCTACCCTGACCGAAGCACAATATGTCGGCGGCGAGCGACCCAAACAGAGCTGGATCAATCCGGCATCACCGATCGTCAGCTATCGCAGCAATCCGCCGCCGGGAATCACCGCACCGTCTACATTGGGTTGGGCCGGTCGCGCCAACGGTCCGGTCGACAATCCCATCTCCAGCTGCCTGTCCTGCCACGGAACTGCGCAACGGCCGGCGGGCGCTGACATGGTGCCACCGAGAACCGCAAACGACGCGCAGCGCCTGAACTGGTTTCGCAACCTCGCCCCTGGTACCGCGTTCAGCGCCGGCTCCAAGAGTCTGGACTACTCACTGCAATTGGGCGTAGGCATCCAGAACCACGCGGAATTCCATCGCTTCGTCGCCAACCAAGGCAGCCTGGAATTCCGAAAAGTAAATGTGCGACTGCAGCGAACACCGGATGCAGGGGCTGGAGAAGAGCATCGGTTCACGCGCGGTCAGGAGTGATTCATCGGTATCGGGGCCATCGTTTTCAACTGAGGAAAACACTATGAACAGGCAAGAGTCCAAAGCAGCATTTAGGCGTTGCAGTTTCGGCATTGCGCTCTGCGTTGCCACGCTGGTGATGCCGGGATACGCACAAGATATGTCAAAAGGCCATGCGGCCAAACTGTCGTCGCAGCTGCCTCGCGATGTGAACATCAACGAAAAGAAGAAGCTCGAGGCCGAACAGAATTTCCCGGGCGTGCAGCGGCTGTTCGACCAGCTTTCCTGGCAGTCATTCGTGGCGCTGAATTGGCCGCATGTCAACGGCAAGCCCGCACCGTCAATCACCGGCAAGGGAAACCTGTTCTGGTCAACCTATGCTGAATCCTACGAGGTGTTCAAGGCCGATGGCGCGAAACCGGATCCGTACACGCGCGAGCGCACCTCGCCCCCGCCCGTTGCCGTGAGCGCGACACTCGCATCGATCAAAGATCCGAATAGTCGCGTTCTGTTCAATCTGAGCTCCACCCGCGGCATCAACGTGCTGGACGAGGTCGATGAGGCTTTCTCCGGACCGTTGTGGGACCAGAACGGCAATATGGTTCACTACGAAATCCTGCTTAACCGCGATGAGTACGATTTTCTTGACAGCAACACGCTCTACAACCTGCAAGGGCAGGTGGCATACGCGCAAGGCCACGATCAGAAAGTCGTGTTTCCATCCGGTAGCAACAGCAGCGGGAAAACCGGCGCAATCGAGTTGAAGCTGGCGTGGCGCACACTGATCGCCAGCGACATCAAGAGCCGTTACCTCACTTCCGATGCCTACATACTGTCCGGGACTCCGCCGCAGTGGCAGAAAGTGACCGTCGGTCTGGTCGGCATGCACATCGCGCACAAGACCGAGTCCTCCCCGCAGTGGATCTGGTCTACGTTCGAGCACGTCGACAATCTGGAGGTCAATGACTTCGCTGCCTTTGGCCACACCAAGACCCTGCCCGCGTCGCCATCGTTCAATGATCCCAACTGTCAGTGGTGCCCGGTCAACGTTGCGCCTACGGCCGATGCAAACGGCGTCACCAAGACCCAGGTCACGCGGGTTACGGCCATCCCGAAAGCGACCCAGGCGTTGAACGCAACTTGGCAGGCGAAGCTTTCCGCGGCCAAGTCGCCACTGCAATACTACGAGTTGATCAACACGCAATGGCCGACCGACCCAAGCTCGCCGCCTGCAGCGAAGGACAAATTTCCGGACGCAATCAGCAACAAGTCCGGCGGCGATCCCACACCGGTATTCCTGGTCAACTCGGTGATGGAAACCTACTTCCAAGGCGGCGCCGCCAGCGCCGGTTCCACTACGGTGACGATTCAGGATCAGAACGGAAACAACGTCCCTTACAGCTTCGACATCGTCGGCAGCAACGGCGGCAACACCTCAGCGCGCGCCATGCCCGGTGCGGTGTTCAACACGCCGACCAACAGCATCTCCGCCAGCGAGAGCTGCATGGGTTGCCATTTTTCCGCCTCGATATCGGTCGCGGGATCGGGCCCGGATCCCAGCAAATACACCGCTGGCGCAGATCAGTCTGGTGACTTTTCCTGGCTGCTGACGAAAAAAGCGCAACCCGCGAAGTAATGTGGGCGCATGCGGCGCGGCGGTGCACTCGGCTCGAGGCACCGCGCGCGCTTTTGCGTGACTTGATCAGTGCTGGTGCAGTCGGACTACTCG
>JANMSL010000758.1:0-2628 GCA_031389245.1 Lysobacterales bacterium
ATCACCACGGCGTCCGGTAGCCATACGTCTGTTTCGGCAACAGCCTACTACCCGCTGGCCACTTTCAAAACGTTCTGGATCGTCAAGCGCAGCATTTTTTCCGGCGGAACGGAATCGCGAACGATTCAGTGTCGGGACGCGGCCGGCGCTACGACTGCGCCCATAGCGTACACCGTGGTGGCGAGCTGATCGGCGTGATGAGTTCGCTGTGAATGAACTTTTTCCGTACACCTTTTCAAGGGAGATTGCGTATGCAGGCGACGGCGAGGCGGTATTGCCCGTGGATCATGTTTGGTGCGGTGGTTGCACTCAGCTTCAGCGCCTCGCGCATACAAGCACAAGAACTCACAGTTGCGGACGCGAGCGTTACCGAAAGCGCTGCAGGAATCGTCACTGCGACTTTTGTGGTCAGCTTGTCCGCGCCTGCCGGTGTCGGCGGCGTGAGTTTTGATATTGCTACCGCCAACGACACCGCCATCGGCGGGGCCGACTACGTCGTCAACAGCCAGACTGCCGCCACTATTGCGCAAGGCGGTTCCAGCGTTGACTTTAACGTCATCGTCAATGACGACCTGGTGTTCGAAGGCCTTCAACGCTACTTCATCAACATCAGCAACGTCGCTGGCGCGACCTTGGTTGATGCGCAGGCCATTGGCACCATTCTGGACAACGAGCCCATTCCCGCGGCCGCATTTGCGACCTCCAGTACCAGAGTTGCTGAAGGTGCTGCAGGTAGCAACGCGGCTGTGCTGATCACGGTCAACCTTTCCGGAGTAGCGGAAGTACCGCTGAGCTTTGAATTTGCTACAGCAGATGTGACTGCTGTCGCAGGATCCGACTACGTCAGCACCTCTGGCACGCTCGCCTTCGCGCCAGGGGAAAGTCAGAAGACGATCAGCGTCGGCCTGATTGGCGACAACGCCGTGGAAGATGATGAAAGCTTGACTCTGGATCTTTTGATTCCGCGCGGTGGCGATACGCATTCATTGAACATCCTCAACGACGACACAGCAGGGCTAATCGCGAATGCCATCCCGACACTCGGTGAATGGGGATGCATTCTGCTGCTGATCCTCATCGCATGCACAAGTGCCGCGACATTGCTGCGCCGGCACGGCATGGGCTCCCATCAGCACCGACCGCACACGGCCGCTGAAGCGGCGAGCAGCGCGAACTTCACCAGGCTTTCAGAACCACCCACCCGCCCATAAGATTTCGAAATTCGCCTCAAGAAATCACTGCACACAATCGCAACCAGGAATCGTTATGCCTGCTACCCGCAATCTCTATTTTCCTCCGAGTCCGACTGCGCTTGCACCGGGCAAGCAAAGCCCGGGTAATACCCGAGATGGGCGTAGTATGAAAACGTGCGTGCTGCGGCCACCAACGCTTCGAGTATGGAGTGCGCAATGCGCAAATTACTGACTGCGATCACATGCATTCTGGCGCTGACTACCAGCGCTGCAAGCGCTGCCGTGTTCGTCGTCAGCAAAGCTACCGATTCCAATGATGGCGCTTGCGACCTGGATTGCTCGCTGCGCGAAGCCATCACCGCGGCCAATGCCAACGCGGGCGTCGACGCCATCCATTTTGCACTGAGCGGAACCGGGCCGTTTGTCATTGGAGCCGTGGGCTCGCTGCCGCCGATCGACGATAGCGTGACGATCGATGGCTACACCCAGGCCGGCAGCGTGCCCAACAGCGCCGAGTTCGGCAGCAACGCAGTGATTCAGATCGAACTGCGCAACATCTCTGGAGTTGGTATCGGAATGGCGCTTTGCGCGCCCGACATCATCGTGCGTGGGCTGGCCATCACCGGTTTCGGGCATTCGGCACTGCACACTGCCAGCAACGGCCCGCTGACCTGCTCCAACCTCGGTAGCAACCTGCGCGTGGAGGGCAATTTCATCGGTTTGCAGGCCGACGGCCTGACCGTGCGTGCCAACCTGATCGGCATAGTGGTGTCCGGCGCAACCACGCAGGTCGGCGGATCAGATCTTGCGCAGCGCAATCTGATCGCCGGCAACAGCGCCTTCGGCGTATTGTTCGAAGGTTCCAGTCTGTCGGGTTCCAGCGCGCTCGGAAATTTTATCGGCACTGATCGCAGTGGGCTCCTGGATCGTGGCAATGGCGACGCCGGGGTGCGTATCAATGCCGCGGACGACATCGCCGTCGGAGCAGCCAATGCCAGGAACTTCATCGCATTCAATGGCCGTGGCAGCCACGTAGCTGGTTTCTCGCAACGCGCCGATCTGGGATTCAACAACTACTTCGCCAACGACACTCTGGGGATCGACCTGAGTAACGGATCGCAGCCCGACGGCGTCACGCCCAATGATGCCGACGATGCCGACTTCGGCAGCAACGGCCTGCAAAATTTTCCCGAACTCAGCTCAGTCCAGCGCGGCGCGAATGACATCCATATTGTGGGCATGCTTGATGTACCACTCACTGCCCTGGCCACGCCCTACCGCATCGACATCCATGCCAGCGCGCAGTGTGACGCCAATGGATCGGGAGAAGGCGCAAGCCTGCTCGGCAGCGCCGTGGTCAACCTGACTCAGGCAAGCGGCGAATCCTTCAATCTCGATATCGCCACGGCGCAGTCCTTGCCAGTGAACAGCTTCA
>JANMSL010000762.1:0-3648 GCA_031389245.1 Lysobacterales bacterium
CCTGCCCAGGACGTTGCGATCAATACGATTACCCGAAGTGGGATTGTTGGTGCCATAGAGTGCGATGGCGGTGTCTCGTGTAGCGCTGATTCGATTGTCGGCTATCAGGGAATCGCGCAGCCCCCAGAAACTTTGTTGCACGGCACCGGAATACATGGTTTGCAGATTGGGCGGAGGCGAGTACCCGATTCTGGCGGCCAGAATGCCAGCCCCGTTGATGGTATTGGCCAGCGACGAAGCGCCGAAGCGGTCAAAGCCGATCAAGTTATGGCGTACCACATGCTTGCCGCCAGTCAACTGGATCGCATGCGAATCCGCGGCGCCGATCCAGTTTCCATCAGCGGGCTTGGCACCACCAACGGTGATGCTATCGGCGATGATCGCAGCGATTGGAACTCCGGCATAGGCTGCCAGCGCCCCGTTGGCGCGTATCCCTATACGGTTGGCGCTGGCGCGCACGTTGTTGGCCATCAGCAGCAGCGCAGAGGAGTCATTGCCAAGGCCGCTGGAAACACTCCGACCGCCAAACAGACTCAAGCCACTGACCACGCTGCCCTCTGCACCGCGAATGAAAGTCAGCAGGCCGCCGTGATTGTGGATACTCGAAGGAATGGCCGAATCGTCGATCTCGATCATCACCTGGTGACTCAACGGGGCAGTCGATGCGGACGCCCCCGGTTGAGAAAATCCACGAATGATCACCGGTGCGGTCATTGCAGGCAACTCGGTCGCAAGCACAATGGTCCACGGGCCATTGCCCCAGACCGCCCTATCGATGTTGAAATTGATTGTGCTGCGGTCAGGGGACGAATTGGCAGCAGTGATAGCCTCTCGCAAGGAACCGGCGCCTCCATCAAAGAATGTGCTGACTTCGAAAACACTTTGCGCACAGACCGGGCTTGCTTGACCTAACGCAACTAGGACCACAATTGCGGCGACAACGGTATTGCGTATCGTGGCGAATGCCATAAAACACTCCTGACGGGTACGGTTCTGGAAAAGGACTTCGGTGCAGCTGCGGGCGCCTACTCGAAGCCACTGGCAAATATCAGTCCTGCCGATGCGGAAGGAACGCGATAGAACACGTCGGCCACAGCGTTGCCATCGCCATTGACGATATTTCCGGCCTGCGATTCGAACGCGATGGTGCTGCCAGCGGCGCTGACGCTGACGAGTGACCCCGACAGCAAATTGCCGAATGTCGATGTGGTGCCCGCAGCCCGACTCAGCAATTCCAACTGACCACCGCTGGAACGCCGCCACAGAAATGCTTGGGCGGGAGCGGGTGCAGCCATATCGCAGATCATTACCACGTCGCTGTTGTCGGCAACTCGTGGGCCTCGGCAGGAAAGCGCATTAGCAGAAAGCGGTGGCGAGAAACTCGAAGCCAGGGGCAACGGTACCGCTGCCAGCACGCCGGTTTGTCGATCGAGAATGAACAATCGGCTGGCGGCGCCAGCAACCAGATTGCCGGAGAATGAGCGAAACACGACGAATCGTCCGTTCGCGGAAATTGCCGCTTGATCGGACTGGCTGCCGCCGGGGACACCGCCCGCTGACTGGCTCAACAACGACGTCGAGGTAGCCACTCGATCGCGTAGATAGATCTGCTGCGTACCGCCGGACACACCGACCACCATGTTCGCAGACAGGCTCGGAAAAACCACGTAACGCGCATCGGCGGAAATCGCCTGCGTGGTGAGTGCACCCGCGTTGTCGTTGGCGAATGCTCCAGTCGCATCCCGGCTGATCACTTCGACTGCCCCGGTGTCGAAATCGGTCAGGAAAATATCGGCGCGATCGTTGTTGTCGGCAGCAACCAGATTGTTGGCGAACGATTGAAACACCGCAAACCGACCATTGCCGGACAACGCCGGAAATCGTGACTGATCGTTGCCCTCGGTGCCACTTTGACTTTGACTGGCGCGAACAATGGCGCCCGTTGCCATGTCGGCGCGATAGATATTCAGTGCGTTACCCAGCGGACCGAGATTGGTGGCGAGACTCTCGAAGACCACGAATCGTCCTTCCGTCGAGGCCGAGGGTAGAAAACAATTGCCATCAGCCGCCGCGCCAGTGGTGGCATTGCGGCTGACGATCTCGATCGCGCCGGATGCCACCTCATACCGGTATACATTCAGCGCACCGCTGAACGTCGGCACCAGATTGGTCGCCGACGTCGTAAACAGAATGTAAGCGCCGTTCGCCGTCAGCGTGGGATCGCGCAACGCGCTGTTGGCTTCCACGTCGGGTGGGCCGACACCCATGACGCGAGCGAATGCCAATTGCGGATGTGCCGGCTGAGCGCAACCCAAGGCCAGCAGCGCAACCGTCAACGCGGTGTATTGCGAGTGAACCGAATGACTGACACGCGCTTGCATAAAGCTTCCTGACAATCGCGCGGCATTGCGCGTTTGCTCAGTAGTACGCAGTGCCGGGGCCGATACTGTCACTTTCCAATTTCCTGCCGCGGGTGCGGGCAACGGCAGTGGCGCTTTCATCGGACCAATTCAAATGCGGATTGCTGAAGTCAGACCCTCCGTCAGGAACATTCGGATTCGCTCGTATTGACTTCGCCGTCTGCCAGGTGTCTTATCTCCGGCACAAAAAAACGCCGGGCTAACCCGGCGTTTTTCTTGATTTCCCCTGAGTATGTCAGGCGAGATTTACTTCATCCGCCTGCAATCCCTTCTGCCCCTGTACGACCTTGAAGCTCACCTTCTGCCCTTCCTGCAGTGACTTGTAGCCGTCACCCTGGATGGCACGAAAATGCACGAACACATCCGCTCCATCTTCGCGAGCGATGAATCCGAAGCCCTTGGCATCATTGAACCACTTGACAGTACCCACCTCACGATCCGACATTGATCAATCTCCGAATGACGATAAAACCGAGCGAATAAACCAGACATCCCAACACGAATGTCCACTTACTGGGTGTGCCAAAGCAGAGTGATCCAATCGGACGGCAGAGCCCCCAAAACACTCTGACGCCAATCTTGGCGGAGGTTTGTATACCTCGACAGGTCACAACAAGGACCGGCAAACTCAGTATCGCGGAAATTAGCACGAGTCTTTTGTGGAAAAAAGCCGGTCGTGCGATTCCGAAGCAAAGTTCGCAACATATTCGCATGCTCCCGCGGTGGATTCGACCAATCCATGCCTGCTCGACCGGCCGATGAGCGCGTATTCGTTTTGCTTTTGCGCGCTGGCAAGCGTCGCCGAAACGCTGCCGAACACGCAGCAATCAGTCACCTAAGGGTTGCTGAACGCGACTGACTTCAAGGTTATTCGACCCGCCCGAACGCGCACATTAAACGCGGTTCCAGGGTTACCTTGACTCATCCAGCAGACTGGCGGCGCGCTGCGTCGCCGAGGCGATCCGGCGCGCCGATGCCATGGTCATGCGTACCCCACCCATTCCAGTCATGGCAGCGTCGCTCCCGTAGTTCTCCAGATCGGCGACAACAAATCCCAACACCTTTCCTTCGGCGGAAAAACCCAGTCCGATGGCTCCGGTCGCCACATGGGCGGTTCTGGGCATGCTGACTTCACCAATCAGCACGCCCCAGGAAATGATCGGCGCACCGCCATAGCGGTCCTCCAATCTCTCGATGACGTAATAGGCTTGCCCGGACGCAGCTTTTG
>JANMSL010000764.1:0-2761 GCA_031389245.1 Lysobacterales bacterium
CAAAGCCGGTCTGCAAGGAGTGTTCAATCAACAGTCCGCGAAACCCCGAGCAATCGATGAACAGATCGCCATCAATGCGTTTGCCACTATCCAGCATTACCGCCTCGATGTAGCCATCTTCGCCACGCAGCAACGTGTTCACCACCTTGCCCTCGCTGCGCACGACGCCCCTTGCTTCGCTGAAATCGCGCAGGTAGCGGGCATACAGTCCAGCGTCAAAATGGAACGCGTAGGCGATGTTGGAAAGCGGAGAATTCTGGATATCTGCCGAGCGCATGAACTTGTTCTTGCGCGCAGCGATGTTGTTGAAAATGTATTCGCCGAGCTCACCGACCTCGCCTGCCAGACGCAGCTTCAGCCAATACTGATAAAACTGAATGAGGCCCAGGTCGCGCCCACCCACCACGCCAAATGCATGGATGTACGAATGCCCCAGACGATGCCAGTCGACAAATTCGATACCGAGCTTGAAGCTGCCTTCAGTCCTGCGCACAAACTCGTTCTCATCGAGGCCGAGCGTGGCATTGAACAGGCGAAGTTGCGGAATCGTCGCCTCGCCCACTCCGACGGTGCCGATTTCGTCTGACTCGACCAGCCGGATGTTGAGTTGACGATCCAACAACTTGGACAGCGCCGCAGCGGTCATCCAGCCTGCAGTGCCACCACCGACAATGACAATGTTGCGGATGCGCTTGTCGTCCATCGCCCCTCTCATAGCGTGCACACCGGCCCGGCGTTCTCGATTGAATAATCCGGATTGTGCCGGCTGAAGTGTCGGTGAACCATGTCCTGTCAGTTTTCAACTACGTAGGCCAGCGCTGTGCGCGCCGGCACCGAGAAGCTACCGCTGGTCGAATCGTAGCGCGCCTGTTCGATCGGGCGGCGATCGGCTGCGAAGGCCGAACGATGCACTGGGTGCAGGACATAGTTCTTGTTCCGCTCCGAGCCCAACACCAGATCGTGCGCCTGTTTGTCGACGTTGATCAAGTACAGTATTTCGCCGAAACCCGCGCCGGGATAGCCATCTCCGCGCAGGTGACCGACCAGGACCGTGGGCACCTGGCTCGCGCCGGTATTCAAGAAAGTAAGACGCTCCTTGATGTCCTCGGCGGTACTCAATCGAAACAAGTTGGAACTGGCGCGAAGCCGCAGCAGATCGCGGAACGCGTCGCGGGTCCAGGCGATTTCCGCCGCGGCCGGCTTGATCGCGGCATTCGCCAGCAGCGGTCGCATCAGCGACCAGCTTTGCTGGTTGTCCTGCCGCGGCGGCAATCCGCTACCAAAATAATTGTCTTGATAGGTCCAGTCGATTCGGTTGAACCAGTCTCCGGAATCGTAGCTGTTGCGGTCCATCGACTTGCTGCGCAGCGTGTCAATACCGGCATGGAAATAGGCGATGCCCTGGCTAAATGCATTGATCGCGGCGCCCAGAGTCTGCACTCGCGCGCGATCTGCACTCGAAGTAGCGACTGGTAAGCGCAATGCGTTGAGATCGAACAGGCTCTGGTTATCGTGGTTCTCCACGTAATTGACCACTTCACCGGGCTCGGTGACATAGCCCGCGGGTTGATTGCCGCCATAGCTCAATTGCTCGAGTGGCAGCGTCACATCGAGATAGTTGCGCATCGAAAAACTGCGAATCGACCCGGCGAGCCCGACACGTACCATATCCGCACTCTGCATCAAGTCGCTGACGCGATGCGTTCCTGCGGTCATCGCGTTGGGCTCATAGAACAGGCCATTGATATAGCCCTGTCGACGCATGAGATCAGCACCGCTGTCGCCCGCGCTGCCGCCGCGGACGGCATCGCGAGCGCGATCGCTAAACGTTCCGATGCCACTGCCATTGAGCGAGAGCTGGGAGGCCTGTACAAACCTGGCGCCGTTGGCGACCTCGCCAAAGTTCCAGCCCTCACCGAGAAGCTGCACTGCCCGTCCCGCCGCCAGATCGACCTCGTACTGCAGGCGTTGCATGGCCGCGCGCGGCTGATGGCCCATCAAGTCGAAACGGAACGAATCAATGCGATAGTCGCGCGCCCACTGCGCCACCGAATCGATCATCAATCGGGCCATCATCGCGTTCTCGGTTGCGGTATTGGCGCAGCACGTCGAACTCTCGACCTCACCATTCGCGTTGAGCCGGTGGTAGTAACCGGGCACGACGCGATCCAGTATCGACTTCAGATCCTGACCGGACGCACTGGTGTGGTTGTAAACCACGTCCATGCCGACGCGCAGTCCGGCGCGGTGCAGTGCCTGCACCATGGCGCGGAACTCCACAATGCGTCGCCCGCCATCACTTGCATTACTGGCATAGCTGCCCTCGGGCGCATTGAAGTGCAGTGGATCGTAACCCCAGTTGAAGCAATCACTTGACTTGGTCGACTCGATCAGCGCTTGTTGGGTTTCTCCGTCCGCGCTGCCGCTTGGCTGTGGTGTGCTGCAGCCGGACTCCGGCACAGTGGCAAAATCAAACACCGGCAACAGGTGCACATCAGTAAGACCGGCCTGCGCCAAAGCACGCAAGTGGCGCATGCCATTGCTCTCGGACTCGGTGAACGCCAGATACTTGCCACGCAGCGACGTATTTACACTGACGTCGTTGATGGAAAAATCGCGCACGTGCAATTCGTAGATCACCATGTCGGTAGCAGCGGCAACGGTGGACGGCGCAGGCGTCGCATCCCAACCCGGCGGCTTCAAGGCATCGGCGTCCAGATTCGCGACAAAGCTGCGTGCAGAATCCGTGCTCAGACTCAAC
>JANMSL010000765.1:0-4508 GCA_031389245.1 Lysobacterales bacterium
GAAATCGGTGCCAGTCAAAGCGCATTCAAAGTCTGCTTAACCTAACGAAGGCCTGCTTGGCCAGACCAATGACGACGATTCGACTGAAGCTCGGTCGCTGCATGCCAAGCACCGGGCCTGGTCACGCTGGCCTTTGCTCACAGCCGCCATGCCTCAAATTGAGCGGTCGTCAAACACATTGACCGGGCCATCAAACGTAGCCTGCGCCGCTCAACTCACTTATCGGTCGCGCGATCCACCAAGGTGCCGGCAAGCGCGAAGCGGTCGTTCACGAAGAATGAAACGCCCGGGCTCGCGGCCGGCAGCCCGGCGTGGGCTCTGGACCAGGATCGGCCACGGTCGTCAGAGTAGTAGATACCGGTAGAGGCGCCGGCAAACAGCAGATCGCCAGAGGACCCCAGCGCCCATACCGGAGCATTACGGTCAAATTCCGCAAAAAAATCGGCCTTCAATACCTGAGCGACATCGCTGATCGCGCTTGCCGACGCCTGCGTCCAGGGTCCATCCTGATTGTCGCTCCAGTAGATGCCACCCGGATTGTGCCCCGCGATCAGCGTGTCGCCAACGACTGCGAGCGCCAGCGGTGCAACGGCGCCCACCTTCATCCAGAGCTGCTGCTGTTCGTTCCAGTAATGCAATCCTTTGCTGTACAGCGCGGCAAACAACCTGCCTTTGATCGCAGACAACGCGAACAACTGCGCATGTGGCGGCAATCCCTGATGCAGCGATGTCCAACTCTGCCCTTGGTCGCTGGATGCGAATACGCCGTCGCCGTCGGTGCCGAGGTATAGTTTTCCATTATCGGCGAGCAGTGAGCGTATACGTTTGGATGTCAGAGTCTCGTTGGTCTTCCATGTCATGCCGCGATCGGGTGAAACAATCATCCCGCTCCGATCTGTCCCGACGAAGAGACTTTGTCCCAGCGTCGCGAAACCGAGAATGCGGCCCGAACTCATCGCCAGACCCGTAGACGGATTCCAACTTCGTCCCTCGTCATTGGAAATGTAGATACCCGAATCGGTGCCGGCAAATATCGAAGTATCGACCGCACCGAACGCGTTGATGCGCGAATTTCCGGGCATGCCCACGTCTGCGCGCGACCACGACCGTCCCTGGTCGACGGTTTTGAATATCGCATGGACGCCAGCAGGCTCCGCCGCTTGCATCGCAAGCGGAATGATCGCCCAGGCAAGCCAGCCAACGGCGCAGCAGAGCGTATGCAAACGGTGCTTCCCTGTGCTGCTGTTTGCTACAGGACGCATTGGAGGTCTCCGCAATCCGCTCAATGAGCGATTTCGACAGCAGGATTGGTGGTGGAGTTCCGTGACGTGGCTCGCTGCCGCTCGCTTGAATGGTGGGAATGCGCAAAACGGGTTTGCGTGACCGGTCAGGCGGCCCAGGGGTCGTAGCTACCAAAGCTCCAGAGCTCATTTGCTACATCTCGACACGAAATTAATTACGTTTTGGTGCGTCGATACCAACCGCGGTAGCTGCGTGTCGCCGGAACAATTGGCGCTGCCGAGAGGGAAACTTCTGAGCATCAAATCGCTGGACAACGACGGAAACGGCACCATCGACGAGATTGAATGGAAAACTTTTGTGCGAGACATTCCGCAGATGAATGGCGAAAACCAAGGTCGCGTTCAATAGCCGCGCCGCAATAACGCAGGCCGCCGCCCCCTTACAGTTGAGCAGGCGTAGCAGCCGACAAGCGATCGTCAATCGAAAAGCGCTGAAAGATTGCTCAACTCGTAATCTGGCGCCCGGGCGACGCGTAGCTCCACTGCATGCTTGCAAATACCGGCACTGGGTAATCGCCCAAACGCTTGCCCTCCTAGCGTCATTTCGAGCGGCCGTCAAAGAGTGTGACGGGTACGGAGGCGAGGTCGATGCCCTCGATGCAGCGAATGTTGATGGCCGCAGTGCGATTGCCCTTTGGATCGGTGCCTTCGCCATATACGTGGATTCCACATTTCGCGCAGAATCGATGCTTGATGACGTGCTTGTTGAACTCGTACACGCTCGCGTTCCCATCTGGTGTCAGTAGATTCAGTGTCGCCAAGGGCACAAACCACAACAGCGAACCGCGTCTTTGGCACATCGAGCAGTTGCACGACAAGGCACTCGCGATGGAGCCTTCAACTTCGAATGCAATGCTTCCGCAGTGACAGCTTCCCTTGTGTTTCATATACACGCTCCTGAAGTATTGATGATGTCGTCTTCGCAAAGCCAATAGAAACGAGGCGAGGGGTTACGCACGTGACTCGTTGCCCGGAACGTTCAGACTTTGGAAGCACGGCTCGGTGTTTCAACAATAATTGAATAGACAAGCGCGACGAGCGCAACCGTCTGCAGAACAGCGCGCGCCGCGTGGGTGTACTCCCATTGATCACGCAGTGCCATCCAGCCGACCGGCAAGGTTTCGAGCGTCAACCCGGAGACAGTGGCGTTTACCGGCGCCAGCCAAATCCAGTAGGCCGCATGAGTGACAATCAGACAGGCTGCGCCCAGTAGCGTCCAACCCAAAGCTGGACGGCGATGGCGAACCAGAATCGCGAGGACCACCGCCGAGACCACTGCACCGACTTCAAACGCAGCGCCGACCGTACCGAACGCTCCGTAGAGCGTTTGCGAAACCTGCAGCCACATCGACCCGTCATACGCCATCTTGGCCGGTAGCTCCAAAAGGTGACCCACTGCAGGCGCAAGGCTGAGTGCGGCAAGCATCACCGTCACCATTCGCCACATTTTTACAGCCATGAGTTGCTCCCGGGGACATTCCAGAATCGCTGTGGCGCTTAGCTTGAACGATGCGGATGCGCAGATTGGATTCTGCTCAAACGATCAAACGCTCCATGGGTCATAGCTACCAAAGTTCCAGATGTGATCCTCTGGATCTCGACACGAGTAACTGCGCCCACCGTGCTCTTCGGTCTTCAGACCAATGACTACGCCGGCGCCTGCGGCGATTGCGCCTGCGTAATGCGCATCGACGTCCTCGACTTGGACATACACGCTCTGCGACCCAACAGCTCCAGACTCCCGCGGAGATTTGACGAGCTTGTGAAAGTCATTGTTGCTGGCCGCGCCAAGCATGATCATGCCATTACCGTAAACGAGCTGAGCGTGCGCAACAGCGCCAGACGAGTCGAGGACCACCAACTGTTTCTGGAATCCGAATGCCTTGCAAAGCCACTCAATTGCGGCCGCACCATCCTGGTAGCGCAGGGTAGGGATGATGCTTGCTCTTTGCAGCCTGATGTCATCAGCCATGATCGGTGCCTCGTAAATTGAAAGAACTCAAACCTTGGTGTCGTCTGCCGCATGACGTTGAAGCAGTCGGGCGCGGGGCATGCTGAACTGCGTTGCGCGGGCTTTCATGCTTTGACATTGAGCATCCACATCACGCCAAAGCGGTCGGTCACCATGCCGGACAAAGACGTCCAGAACATTTTCGCAAGTGCCATGTTCACCCGCCCGCCATCGCTCAGGGCGGCAAACAGACGTTGCGCCTCAGCATCGTCGTCTGCCTCTAGCGACAGGGTAATGCCCTTGAACTCGGGCTTGCCAACGGCAGCCATGCCATCGGTTGCCATCAGTGTCGAGGAGCCAACGCGAAAGCTGGCGTGCATTATTTTCTCTTCGTAATCTCGCGCACTGGCCCGCATGCCAGCATCTGGGCTGTCCTTCCAACGCATCATGGTTGTGATTTCAGCACCGAGCACCTTGCGGTAAAACTCAAGCGCTTCTTCACAGCGGCCCTCGAAGGCCAGAATAGGTATCACTTGCATGGGGATTCCTTTTGGCGAGCGCTTGGCAACGCACGTTGCCGGCGGCAGTTAGTGAGTTGTAGGCCGGTTGCACGCGATCGTCTGTGCACCAACGTACGCAGGTATCTTCAATCGTGTGGTTGAGCGCGATTCGGGAATGCTGCTGACCTCTTCGAAACAACGCCCGGGTAATCACGTTGCAGATGGGAACGTGAATTCACTTTCAATCTGTGAGGAGGTGGGCGCGAACGGCAGCGCGGTCAACGTTGCATGAACCATCTCATTTCAGAGAACCGCTGTCCGCTTTGTGGGTCTTTGTGCGAATGGCACCAATAGCGATGACGATTGCCGACAGCGGCAAGCGTTGCGCGCACTGCCACCGGAATACCAAGGAGACCGCCCATGCGTTCGATTGCCTCATTTTTGCTTGGCTGCGCGGCGTTGCTGCTCAACCCCAGTGTCTTCGCAGTGAGCTGCGGCGACGTGTTGGCCCATAGCGTGGTGTTGACAGAGGACTTGAACTGCATCGAATCGCGCGCTCTGACCGTTGTGCGTGACGGGGTCGTGATCGATCTCGATGGCCATTCGCTAAACGCAGCAGCCAGCACGCCCCAGGTCGGCATCTTCATAAAGGATGTCGCCTCGGTCACGATCCGGGGTCCGGGGCGGATAAGTGATTTTTTTGATGGCGTTTACGCATTGCGCGCCGACAAGCTGATCGTCGAGAACGTCGAATTC
>JANMSL010000793.1:0-8223 GCA_031389245.1 Lysobacterales bacterium
GCCTGGCAGGCCGGCGTCTCGGGTTATCTCGGGCTGCGTTTTCGCGAAGAATCCAGTGGCGCAATTCGGTATGGCTGGATGCTGTTGTCGACCACCGCTGCGCTGGGCTTTCCGGCAACGATCGACGGCTGGTGTTATGAAGACAGCGGCGCAGCGATCATCATTGCTGCGCCGCCTCCGGAGCAAAACCTGTTCGCTGATGGCTTCGAGCCTTGATCGCGAAACGGCACAACGCATTCTGCCGAGTGAATCTTGTTTCCAGCGGCGAAGTGGACTGGGTGCTGCCGCATGTGCAGTCGATTGGCCGTTGAACCGTGTGCGGCAGAGTTGGCCGTCCACAAGCGTTGAGCGGTGACACGACCACCCCGGATCTGGTTCACTGAATCCAGTTTCCCTTTGCCCGACCCCATGACCAAAGTCGATTCGATCACGCCCGCGCTTGAAAGTAGAACCAGGCACTGCGCGCTCGGCCGTGGCTGCGCCGTTCGCAGCTGCCAACGCGCTGGATTCACCAGGTGGAGGTTCAATTATCTCCGAGGGACGTTCACAGCGTCCGGGGCCACCATCGCAGACAGATTCAATCGCCCCCGGGGCGCTGCGGAACTTCGGTAGTCCGGTAGGGTCGGATCTGGAAGTCGCCGAGCGTCAAGGAGGGTGTGAGTGCATCCTGGCTGACCAAACGTGTTGGGCCTTCTGGCGACAGTCTCTTCGCGCCGGCTGCTCTCGGGCCCGCTCGTCCAGTTCTGCAAGCGAGGTTCCAATCGCCCCGATAACACTCCGTCGGGTTTTTTCAACCAAGCAGAAACAAAGGAAAACGAGATGAAGATGATCAAGTCACTACGTCTGCGTCACATCGCTGCGCTGCTATTGTTGGGCAGCTGCTCGGCATTCGCAGCCGGGCAATTGCCCGCATCGGCAGAGGCGAGCGATGGCGTGGATGAAGTCGGAGGTTCGCTCAAGCAAACGGCGACCTTGTTTGAAATCAACGGCGCTACGCCAGACCAAGCCTGCCATTTCGCCATGTGCAAAGAACACGTCTTTGATGAGCCGAAAATCGAAACCGTACTCGGGTCTGACGTTTTGCCAGGGTTTGGCTCGCCGGCGCTCTCGGACACTGGCCAAGACGATGACAGGTGCTAGCGTTGGCGCGTATCCTTTCCTGACTGGGTCCGCGTCGCCCTGACTTGAAGCGACCCGCGATCGACTAGCCGTTTTCGCTGACGGCGGTGACGCGACTGATCGGTTCGAACAAGTCTACCCGTTTGCAGAAGGGGCAATGGTCAATGCGTGCCGAGCCACGCTCGATGCGTTTGGTTGCGGGCTTCAGTCGCGCGGGGCAAAGAAGCGTGCGATCGGCCGGTCGATGGTGTGGCCGTCGATGGTGTAGCGGAAGCGTGCGTTGCTGTAGGCGCCCGCATCGGCGCAATGACGGTCTGCCAACGACTGGAAGTGCAGTTGAACCGGACCGACATCGGTCACGCTTCGGTCGCGTGCATCATAAGGTCCGAGTGCAGGCGAACCGGTGGTGCGATAGAGACGCGCAACATAAGTAGCGCAGTCGATCCAGCGTCCACCCTGCACGGTGTAGAAAGCGGCGCCATGATCGGCATCGTAGGTGTAGAAAGCAGCAAACAAGGTTGCGTCCGGGCGCTGATAGATGCTCAGTCCCCAGCCCGATTCGTTGCGGTCCCACCACAGATCGGTGAAGTCGAATCGATTCGATGGCATCTGAACGCCCGACGTGGTCGGGCGTTCAAGCACGGTCACCGGCTTGCGTGCAAGCAGCCGCGCCGCACTGGCGGGCTGCCCAGCGATGGTGAGAAACACTTCCAGCGTGTATTCGCCAGCAGGAAACTGGCCGAGCACGAAGTCGCGCGGCGGCATCTCCGGCGGCAGCAGGCTGATGCAAGCGTCGACGCACTGCAGATCCAGCACGACGCGATTACCGCCTGGCATGCTCACGCGCTGCAAGGTGGCAGCGGTCTGATCGAACACTGACCCAGGAATACGTACGCGCAGGGTTTCCAGCTCCAGCGGCTGTGCCGGCAACGTGATCAGTTCGATGTCGTCCAATCCCGGCGTAACTGCAGCCGCGGCGCCACTGACCAGCCAAAGGGCCAAAAACAAGAGTCGTCGCATTGCGTGCCACCCGGAGTGCTCGTCCCGTATTGAACCATGCGCGATGTGAGTGAGTCGATGCACCAGTCCGCGTAGGAGCGCACCTGGCCGCGATTGATTCCGAGTTCGGCAACGCCTGTCGCGGCCGAGGGCGCCATTCGTTTCAGGAGCGCCAGCGCTCTCCGCGCTTCTTGATGTAGTGAGTAAGTACGTAGCGCCAAGGGATGACGAAAGGAATGATCACGACGATCAGGCAATCTGTGGCAACGCGCCGGGTTGATTCGTCCAATTGATCGGCGGACCACAACGGCAGCGCGACACTGATCAACCAGATCGACTTCCACAACAATTCCCAGAGCAGCAAAGGCAGCATCTGCAGCGGATATCGCAGGCCCAGAATCGACAGCGCCGAGAACGCGGCCAGCATGCAGGCGACCACTGTGTCCATCAGCTCGCGCGGCTGTTCGTGGTGGATCACGCCAGGCCACACCACGATGCCGAGTCCCACGACGATCAGCAGGTACAGCGCCCGCAGCAAATACAGACGGAACAACGAAACTTCATTCACTCGGATCGCTCCTGGCTGTGGGATGTCCTGACTGGCACGTGTTGCAGAACGCTTGCTGACTGGCTACTCGACCTCCTTGAGAATTTTCTCGACCGTTGCAAGGCGAGACTGGACATCTATGAGCGTGGCGTCGATGGAAGAAAGTACGGCCGCGGTCTGCGCCAGGCAAGCCACCGCTTGTGTCGCCGTCTGGCGATAGGCATCGTCATTGGCGAGGCGCGCTCTCGCTTGCTGTACGGCTGAGAAGTACCGCATGCCGAAGATCAGCAATAGCGTCACCAGCGGCAGGCAGATCGTCAAAAAATAGACACGTTCGGACATGGGGACCTCTACGGTTCAAGGTGGTTGGTCAGGGACTTCGCCGCCTGCGTAATGGCGGCCGGCGTGAGCGCGAAGTCGAAACTTTTGACTGCGAAGTAGTTGAGTGCCTTGCCATCTTCGGACAGCTCAAGCTGGCTGCTAACCAGGCCCGCGTCTGCGAGCTTTTGCAGGTGCAGATGCAGCAACGGACGGCTGATGCCGATTTCGCGCGCAAGCTGGCTGACGTAATTGCGTCCGCCTGAGGTCAGCGCTGCAATGATGCGCAGCCGGTGCGGATTGGCCAGTGCCGCCAACATCGCCAGCAGCTGATCTCCATTACGAAGTAAGTTATTGTGTTTCACGTGTAAGGATTATATTTCACATGAAAGGAAAGTCAAGTGTGTGACGCTCAACAACGACAATAAGGTCCTTGGTCTATTGACCGCTATTTTCGGCAGCCCGTCTGCCCAACCGCTGCGGACCTGGGCCGCGCTGACCCAGAGTGTCTTGCGGGTTGTACAGACGACAGGCGCGCAGCGAGAGACAGCCACAGCCAATGCACCCTTGCAGATCATCACGCAGCGCCTGCAGATCGGCGATACGTTGATCGAGCGACTCGCGCCAGCGCGAAGAAAGACGTGACCAGTCCGCCTTGGTAGGTGTGCGCTGGTCGGGAAGCTGGCGCAGCGCCTCTGCGATCTCGGCGAGACTGATTCCCACGGCCTGTGCGGCGCGGACGAAGGCGATACGGCGCAGCGCGTCACGACGATAGCGTCGTTGATTGCCGGCGCTGCGCTCGGATGACAGCAAGCCCTGTGCCTCGTAGAAATGCAAAGTAGACACGGCGATTCCACTTCGGCGCGCGGCCTCACCCACGCCCAACCAGGTATTGCTCGACATCGCTTGACCTCAAGTTAACTTGAGGTTGCATGCTAGTGGCCGGTGATCAACGAGACAACCCATGCGTGTTGCTGTCGATTCAGAATCAGCCCCATCGCTGTTTGCACCCGCGTGGAGAAATATCAGTATTGGCGCAATCGGTCTGTGTTCGATGATGGCGTTCGAGGCCATGGGTGTTGCGGCTGGCATGCCCGCAGTTGCTACGGCGCTGGATGGCATGACGCTGTACGCGCTCGCCTTCGCCAGCACGCTGGCCGGCTCGGTGGTGGCCATGGTGTGGTCGGGTCTGGATTGCGATCGTCACGGCCCATTCCGCTCCATGGCCGGTGGCATGCTGCTATTTGCGGCTGGGCTGCTCCTATCCGGACTGGCCGGATCGATGCACGTTCTGATCCTGGGTCGCATCATTCAGGGGCTCGGCGTCGGTGCACTCAGCGTGGCGCTTTACGTGGCCACTGCGCGCGCGCTTCCGCCGGCGTTGCATCCACGATTGTTCGCCATGTTCTCATCGGCCTGGGTGGTGCCCGCGGTGATCGGCCCGGCGATCTCCGGATACATCGTCGAACAATTGGGCTGGCGCTGGTTGTTTCTCAGCATCTTTGTGTTGTTGCTGCCTACCGCGGCTTTGATTCTGCCGCCGCTGTATCGCAACAACCAACCCGACGTCACGCGCATGCCTCGGCGTCGTGTTTTATCATGGGCATTGCTCGCCGCATTGAGCAGCGTCGGCTTGTCATTGAGTGCGAATGCGGGCCGCTGGGCAATCATCGCAGTCCTGATCACGCTGGCCGCGCTCGCACTTTCAGCCGGTCGCTTGTTGCCGAGTGGCACCTTGCGCCTGGCGCGCGGATTGCCCACAGTGATTGCGCTGCGCGGCCTGAGCGCGTCGGCCTTCTTTCTTTGCGAGGCCTTTGTCCCACTCTGGTTGAATCAGCAGCGTGGCTGGTCGATCACTGCTGCCGGACTGGCGCTGACCAGCGGTGCGCTGAGCTGGAGTCTCGGCAGTCACCTTCAATCCCGCGTGACCGATGAGGCCAAGCGTCAAGTATGGCTCAGCCGCGGTTGCCTGTTGCTATGCATCGGCATCGCCGTGTCGGGCTTGACCGTGCTGCAACTCCTGCCCGAAGCAATGCTGTTGATTGGATGGGCGATCGCGGGGCTCGGCACCGGTTTGTCGCTGCCGATGCTCGGCGTTCTGACTTTGAAACTGGCACCGCGAGAGCAACAGGGAACCTATGCTTCAGCGTTGCAACTGTGCGCGGCGGTGTGCACCAGCGCCGCCCTGGCCGCAGGCGGCCTGATGTTTTCCCTGCTGCAAGGCCAGATGCCGCAGCTGGCCTATGCCAGTGTGTTCACCCTTGCGGCGCTGTTGGCGACGTTGGCGTGGTTGAGCGCGCCACGCGTAATCATCCGCGAATCCGCCGAAACGTGGACCACCAGCGAACTCGGTCGGGGCCGCCGGCAGGAAGCGGACCCGAGTGCATAAGCGCGTCCGCTAGCTACTCGAATCCGTTGGCGAACAACAACACCGGGATGAGCTGTGTATTCTCGGTCTCGGCACTATTCGCATTGACCGGATCGGCAATCGCACTGTTGGTGCTGAAGGCAGTCGAAACGGTGCCACCCAATGGACCGGTCAACGCGGCATCGCTACGCACGGTGACGATGAATTCGACGCTGGCGCCCGAGGCGAGTGATTCGGTCTGGCAGGTCATCGTCGGCGCCGCGCCGACCGCTGGCGGCGTGCAGGTAAACCCGGCAGGTGCTTCCAACTGCTCGAAACGAAGCGAGCCCGAATTGAACGTGTTCATCCTTGCGTTTGGCGCGGCATCCGGTCCGTTGTTGGTGATCGTGACCAGATACTCGATCGACTCGCCGAGCACCGCCGGGTCCGGAAAATCGGCGACCGCGATCGCGACGTCGGCATCCGGCGTCACGTACGCGGTCGACTCGGTCTCGCTGTTGTTGCTGGTGTTCACGTCGTTGCCGACGCCGTTGACGCTGAAGCTGGTGAACACGGTGCCATCGTTGATGCCGAGCACGGCGTCATCTGCGAGCACGACCAGTGTGAAATTGTAGATGCCGGGCACAAGCGTCGGCTTGGAGCAAGTCAGCGTTGGCACCGCACCGACCGCAAGCGGCGTGCAGCTGAAGCCGGCCGGCGCGCTGACTGACTGAAAGCGCAGCGACCCGTTGTTGAACATATTGACGTTGACGTTGGTCGCCGTGTCCGGGCCGGAGTGCGACACCTGGGCGCTGAAGGTGATGTTCTGGTCCGGGCCGACCGGATCGGGCGTGTCACTCACCGCCATCGACAGGTCGAACTGCGGGCTGTCCCATGCCGTCGTTGCACTCTTCATGTTATTGCTATTGTTCGGGTCGATCGTGGTTCCGGACGGAAAAAAGTTGCTGGTGATCGATCCGTCCGGGAAGTTGAGCAGGCTTTCATCGACGCGTGCGACGATGGTGATTACGACCGTGGCACCGGATGCGAACGACGGTGTGTTGCAGGTCATGTTGGCGCCAGCCACGAGGCAGGTGAAACCGGCCGGTGGCGTGTTCGATACATGCGTGAGGCTGCCGCCGAGATTGACGTTGAGCCCGCCATTCACCGCCGCATTCGGCCCGTTGTTGCGCATGGTCACGGTGTAGGTGATGTTCTGGCCCGGAATGACCGGATCCGGTGAGTCGACAACGCTGACCACTTCCTGATCGGCGGACTGCGCGAACGCGTTGCCGGCGAAAAGCATCATCAGAAACAACCTGCGTAGTGACATCGCGTATCTCCGGAATCCGCTTGCAGAGTGGCGCGTGCTGTGCCATCGCACCACCCCGTGAATGTGGGGGTGCGTGCTACGACGCGGGAGCCGCATGCCGCGACGCGCGTGCGGCGGTGTTGAGAGCTCGCGCCCGGGTGCGCTCCTACGGTAGGAGCGGACCTGGCCGCGACCGGCGCTGCGGCGGTGTTGAGAGCTCGCGCCCGGGTGCGCTCCTACGGGCGAAAGCGAAAGTATTTGGGAAGTGATAACTTCCAGCGCCTGCTTCGGGGGAGACAAAGCAATGCGAAAATGCTGGCTATTCTTGATTGCATTGCTGTGCCTTTGCTTGACCTTGGCGGCACAGGCGCAAACGCCCCGGGTATTGATCGTCGGCGACAGCTGGGCCGCGGAGATGTGGCAGGACGGCACGCACGAGGTGGTTTTCGTCAGCAACAATGTCG
The DNA here is from genome assembly GCA_031389245.1 of Lysobacterales bacterium. Classification (GTDB taxonomy): domain Bacteria; phylum Pseudomonadota; class Gammaproteobacteria; order Xanthomonadales; family Ahniellaceae; genus 0-14-3-00-62-12. Next base: position 7,107 of record JANMSL010000793.1, read on the forward strand.
GACAGTTCACCGCACTGGGCGCGACGACCACCGAGAGCGGTACCACTGCGGCGCAGTGGAAAGAGCCGGCGCGACTGCAGCTGATCGCCGATGCGCTGCAGGCCAACCCGAGCATCGATACCGTGCAGTTGACCGCGGGCGGCAATGATTTTCTCGATGCCTGGTCGACCACGATGCCGCCGCTGCAGGTGGATGCGCTCAGGCAGCGCATTCTCGACGACCTGGAGATCATCACCGCCTTTGTTCTCAACCAACGAGCAGACATCGAGGTGCTGCTGAGCTTTTATGACTATCCGAATTTTCGCGATACGCGTACCGGGTTGATCGGTCTGTTTTTCTGCACGCCGCTATGGAATGACCTGGGTCAGCCGAGCCCAACCCAACTCAACGCAGCAGCGATCGATTTCATCGATACCTACGCGCAGATCGCCGACGCGCACCCACGCATCTTTCATGTCCGGCACTTTGGATTGATGCAAAACAAATACGGCATCGACCTGATTCCCCCAGGACAACTGGCCTTGCCCGGTGAACCGACACTGCCCAGCCCGCTGACGGCGATGCGCGACCGCGTGGGTCTAGGTCGCGACTGCTTCCATCTGAGCCCGCAGGGTTACGATCATCTGGTGCAAAACCTTTACGACGGGTATTACAGGGCCCGATTCGAACTCATTTTCAGCAACTCGTTCGAATAGCCTGATCGACCTGCTGCCGCCGTTCGAAGCCTGTAGCGGCGACGATGAAAATGGGTACCTTCAACGCAACGGAGTCAGAGACACGAGGCGGATTGAATGGCTCTGACTCGTTCGCCGACTTTGCCGTTTTCCCAGTCCCTATGGCTCAAAATTGTCGAAGAACAAAGGCAGCTCATGCACGAACACCGCGCCGGCTTGGTAGATGCTCGGCAAGTATCCCTTGGTTCCCGGCGCGCCGACATAGAGCGCGTTGCCAACTGCTGCAAAACTTGTCGCATACCGGCCGTACTGGGGTTGGCCGCCGGGCTCAAAAGACTGCTGCAGTCGCCAATGTCCATCGCGAACGTGGAATCGATGCAGACTGCCGCTCTGGAAGTCGCCACGTAGATCGGTTTCGGCACCCACCCACAGTTGGCCGTTCG
>JANMSL010000797.1:0-18530 GCA_031389245.1 Lysobacterales bacterium
AGGCTGATCGAGTAGGGATCGGTAACCCGATTGCGCACGACGCCAACACCAGGCACGAAAACATCCACGAGATAACGGTAGTAGCGCGTGGATTGATCTGGTTTGCGCGTCACCTTCCAGATGCCAGTGCTCGCCTCGCGCTGCATCGTCAGCAGTTCCACCGCAGAACCCCCAGCGCTATCGAACAGACAGGCCGACACTCGTTGTGCGGTCGGGGCCCAGAGGCGGAAATGTGTGCGTCCACGCGCCGTGCTGGCGCCAAGATTCGGCACCCGCGCGGCATCTGCATAAAGATCGTCCAACGCAGCAGCGATCTGCAATCGGGTTGCGTCGCGTACTCGCCCCTGCGCATCCTCACGCACCAACACCAGTTGCTCACGCAGCAGATCATTCACGCGTGACAAATCCGAATCCGCCACCTTCAGCACCACACCGCCGGTCACATAGCGGAACCGCTCAGCGACGCTGCGCATTACTGCGCCGGTGTAAATCGTCAGGTCAATCGCACCGTCGGCGCCACGCACCGGCGTATTCACCGTATGCGTAATCTGTCCATGGGATGAGTAATAGAGTCGAAAGCGATCGGTGGCAGGCGACTGCGGCCAGCGCATCAACTGGCTGCTCAACCATACGGCACGCGCATCGCGCGCACTGCCGGCGGGTGCAGCATGAAGCACGCTCTGGAAATTCTGCGCGTCGCAATCCGACAGTGAAGCCGGGGTCTGCGCGCTGGCGACGGTGCCAGTCAAGACGAGCAGCAAGTGTGAGCAGGCTGCGAATACTTTGAATTTGACGGTTGGTCTCGCCGGCATGGCACGCTCTCTCTTGTGATGTGCAGGGTGTCTGCGACCCGCGCTGTGGAATCAAGTCAGAACCGATTGACGCAATGCCACGGCCGCCCCTAACAAACCGGGATTCGGATGCGTGACCACATGGATCGCAACCGATTCGAGATAAGTAGCAAAACGGCCTTTGGCGAGAAAGCGCTCGCGGAACGCGCTGCTGCGCAGGAACGGCACGAAGCGCGGCACGATGCCGCCGGCGATCATTACGGTGCGCGCGCCATGAATGAGTGCAGCATCGCCGGCGACACTGCCGAGCACTGCACAAAATCGCGCCAGCGCGCGCCGCGCCAGCAAGTCATGGCCTTCCAGGGCGGCGGCGACAATCGCCCCGGGCTCACGCATCGCCAGCGATCGTTCCAACGGTGAGCCTGGATCCTCGCCAGCGAGCGCGGCGTCGATATGCGACAAGCCAGTCCCACACAACAAGCGCTCATTTGAAGCGCGACCAAAGCGCGCACTGATCCAGCTGGCGATGGCCTGCTCCTCGTCACCCAGCGGCGCAAAACTCACATGCCCGCCCTCGGTCTCCAATACGTGCCAGCCCTTTTCATTACTACCCATCAGCATCGCCACGCCCAATCCGGTGCCAGGACCGAGCACGGTCACTGGCCCGCGCAGGGGCGCTGTCGGTTCACCATGCAGCGCGATGCGGTCCAGTGCCCCGATCGAGGGAACCGCCCAGGCAACCGCGCCAAAATCGTTGAGCAGACGCAACTCGTCCAGCTTCAATACGCGTTGCAATTCGCTGCGACTGAAACTCCAGGCTCTGTTGGTCAGCCGCACCTCATCGGCATCTACCGGCGATGCCACCGCGATCGCGGCGCGGCGCGGCTGGATCCCGACCAGTTGCAGATAGTGTTCAGCAGCGTGCTGCAGGCTGGCGAACTCGGCACAGGCCAACGATCGCGGCTGCTGGATGCCGGGGTGATCGGAATCGAGATCGGTGAGCGCAAAACGCGCATTGGTACCACCAATGTCCGCGATCAATCCCATACTGCAGTCGTCACGATGCGCTTGGGGCGAATTACGCTTTTCGGTCATGGTGATCATTTTGGATAGTGTTCGAGGGTACGGCTGGCTCGTTGATGCGGTGGGTAGATTGATGCGGCTGGCCTATTGACGTGTCTGGTTCATCGGTGCATTGCGTCGATCGATCGAGCTCGCCCGCTCATGCTACTCGCGCCAGCTATGACCGTGACGTTCGGTCAGCGTTACCGACGCGCTTGGACCCCAGGTTCCGGCGGGATAGGGTTTAGGCACAACACCACCTTGACGCCAACCCGCCAGGATTTCGTCCACCCACTGCCACGCCGTTTCCGTTTCATCGCGACGCACGAACAGGGTGCCGTTGCCCTCGATCGCGTCCAGATACAAGCGCTCGTAGGCAAGACGTCGTCGATGCGCCGCGAAGCGCTCGTGCAGATCCAGGTCCAAAGCAACCTGGGAGAGCTTCAAGCCGCCGCGATCCAGGCCCGGAGTCTTGTTCATCAGCATTAGCTCGATGCGCTCCTCGGGTTGCAGCCGGATGACCAGCGCGTTGGGTTCGACGCGAGCGCCGGTGTGCGCGAAGATCGAATGCGGGACGCTGCGAAATTGCAAATAGATCTCGGTGCAGCGTCGCGGCAGGCGCTTGCCAGTGCGCAGGTAAAACGGAACACCCGACCAGCGCCAGTTGTCGATATGCGCACGCAATGCGACAAAGGTCTCAGTGCCGCTGCGCTGTCCGAGTTCATCCGCATAGCCCGGAACCGCAACCCCACCCACCGCACCGGCGGTGTATTGGCCAGCTACGCTGTGCGACGCCAGCTCATCACGTCCGATCACGCGCAGCGAACGCAGCACTTTGAGTTTTTCATTGCGCACCGCGCTCGGATCGAAGTGCGACGGTGGCTCCATTGCAGTGAGGCATAGCAGCTGCAAAAGGTGATTCTGCATCATGTCGCGCATGGCGCCGGAGTGGTCATAGTAGTCAGCGCGGCCCTCGACGCCCACGGTCTCGGCCACCGTGATCTGTACCTGTTCGATGTGCTGTGCGTTCCACAACGGCTCGAACAACGCGTTGCCGAATCGCAAGGAGATCAGGTTTTGCACTCCTTCCTTGCCCAGATAGTGGTCGACGCGGTAAATCCGGTCTTCGTCGAACACCTGCGCGACGCCATTATTGATCTCGATGGCACTCGCCAAGTCATCGCCGATCGGCTTCTCCAACAGCACGCGCGTACCACCCTCGCCCAAACCATGATGCCCCAAAGCCCGACAGATCGGCGCATAGAAGCGCGGTGCAGTCGATAGATGAAATACCACGTCCCCGCTGCGCATGGCCTGAATCTGCGCGGCCAGAACCGCGAGCGCTGCGGCGTCATCGAGTGCAGCTGCGCGATAGCTGATTCGCTCCAGCAGAGTCTCGATGGAAGGCGCATCGCGATCGGCCTGCGCTACGCGTTGTTCAATGGATGTAGAGACTTGCGCGCGGAAGCTGGCATCATCCAGCTCGCTACGCGCCGTGCCAAGAATTCGGAAATTCACTGGCAGCAGACCATCGCGGTGCAAACCGTAAAGGGAAGGCAAGAGCATGCGCTGTGCCAGATCGCCGGTAGCACCGAAGATCACGATCAGGGAAGCGGGCTGCGCACTCATTACCACTAAGCTCCTTAGTCTTTGACGTCATTTCTGCCAAGCGCGCAACCGAGACCGCAGATTAGTCGGTTCCCATCGCGCAACCGGCATGCATACGATTGCATAGCATGCCTTGGCACGCACTTCGTCGCGACGAGCGTGCATGATGCGTCACCCACACTCTCGCGCAATCGCATTCATCGGAGGCCGTATGTCAACTCGTGGCATCTTGGTACTGTTCGCGCTGCTGGCCAGTGCCGGCATACGTGGTGAAACTGTCGCCGAAGCGGCGTCGCCGGGACAGGTGCTGTCGGTACAAGTCGCTATCGACGAGGGTCGCGCCAGCTACAGTGTGCTGCGATTCGGCGAACCGGTAATCGCGCCATCGCGGTTGGGGTTTCTGCTACGCAACACAGAAAAGCTCGAACGCAATCTGAGTCTGGTTGAGCAAAGCGCCAGCAGCTTTGACCAGACCTGGGAACAGCCATGGGGCGAAAACCGCTACATACGCAACAACTACACCGAACTGCGCGTTCGTTTTGCCGAGACCATCAAGCTCCAGCGCTCGTTCGTCGTGGTGTTCCGCATCTACGACGATGGCCTGGGCTTCCGTTATGAATTCCCCGACCAACCCACACTCAAGGATGTGATCATCGAAGACGAGCTGACCGAGTTTGTCGTCGTTGCGCCAGCGACCGCGTGGTGGATTCCGGGCGGCGAGTGGAACCGATACGAGTATCTGTACCTGACGACGCCGCTGGATGAAGTGACGCAGGCGCACACGCCAATGACCATCCGCACCGATGACGGCTTGCACATCGCTGTGCATGAAGCGGCGCTGGTCGACTACGCCAGCATGTGGTTGCGGCGCGCTGAGGGTCAACGTTTCCGCGCGCAACTGGCACCCGCGTCAGAAGGCTGGAAGGTGCGACGCAGTGCACCGTTCAATACGCCATGGCGCACGCTGCAAATCGCCGATAGCGCCGGCGGATTGTATGAGTCCAACCTGATACTCAATTTGAACGAACCCAATGCGCTGGGCGACGTCAGCTGGTTCAAACCGGCAAAATACGCTGGCGTCTGGTGGGAAATGCACCTGGACACGAGCAGCTGGGCGACCGGCCCGCGACACGGTGCCACCACCGCGAATGCAAAAAGACACATTGATTTCGCCGCTGAGAATGGTATTCGCGGGGTATTGGTCGAGGGCTGGAACATTGGTTGGGACGGTGATTGGTTTGGTAATGGCAACAACTTCGACTTCACCAAGGCTACCCCCGATTTCGATTTGGAGGGCGTCGCCGCCTATGCGCGACGCAAAGGTGTGCGCTTGGTGGGCCACCACGAAACCGGTGGCGCGGTGAGCCATTACGAGAAGCAACTGGGGCCGGCACTCGACCTGTACGAGCGTCTGGGCGTGGACGTCATCAAGACCGGCTACGTTGCCGATGCCGGACAGGCCGAACGCAATGATGGCGATGTGGATGGCGATGGCAAAAAAATCGTAAAGCGTGAGTGGCATGACGGGCAGTGGATGTCGCGCCATCACTTGAAAGTTGTGACCGAAGCGGCGAAGCGCCACATCGCGATCAATCCGCACGAACCGATCAAGGACACCGGTCTGCGCCGCACCTACCCCAACTGGGTTGCCCGCGAAGGCGCGCGCGGCATGGAATACGCGGCATGGGGCAATCCGCCCAATCCGCCAGAGCACGAGCTCAATCTGGTTTTTACCCGAATGCTCGCCGGTCCGATGGATTTCACACCCGGGATTCTCAGTCTGCAAGGCCGGGGCCAGCCGGTACAGACCACGCTTGCCAAGCAACTCGCACTTTACGTATTGATCTACAGCCCGATCCAGATGGTGCCCGATCTCATTGAGAATTATGCCAAGCACCTGGATGCCTTCCAGTTCATCAAGGACGTACCCACGGATTGGTCTGAAACGCATATCCTCAACGGCGAAGTAGGCGACTTCGTCACCATCGCCCGCAAAGACCGCAATAGCGAATCCTGGTACCTCGGCAGCGGCACTGATGAGAACGGGCGTGTCATCGAAGTACCCCTGCATTTCCTCGATGCCAAAAAATCCTACACCGCCGAAATCTACCGTGACGGCGCCAAGGCTCATTGGAAAACCGCACCGTTCGAGTTCATCGTCGAAAAGCGCAAGGTCAGCAGTGCCGATACATTGACGCTACGTCTTGCTGCCGGTGGTGGTCAGGCGATCCGTTTCGTTCCGGCGCGCTAGGCGTTTTCGGGTGCGCCGTGCCCCACTGTCCTCGGTGATCGACCGATCAAATCACCGAACAGACTGGGCGGGGTTCACCCTGCCGCATTATCTATTCCCGTCTTTCAGTGCAGATCGAATTTTCTCGTAGACACCGTCATCAAGATTTCCTGGTGAAATAAAGGCGCGCTGCCTGTTTTTCGTCAAGAACACTCTTTTCTTTTGCAACTGCGTCTGTTGCAACAGCGCCTCGAGTTCCGGCACATCCGACTTCCAGAAATGGCAGCCGCGCGTGACAATAAACAGTGCCTCGCCTCGGAGCGCCTCGCGGACGATATCCAGCTGATAGCTGCTCGACGGAACATTCGGCTTGCGATGTGCGTAGCGCGAAGACGGATAGGCAAACAACTCCACCGAGCACACGTTTTTCGACAGGACCTCGCGACTCACGTCATCGATCAACCACCGAAACGTCTTGTCCCACCAAGGATTCGGACGCTCAAGGCCGACGTGAGTGGAATGTTCGTCAATGAGGCGCTCACGAAGGTCCTGCAGCTCCGTGTCGGAGGGATTGCTGCCCTCCTGAAAGCTGGGATTAAGTTGCAAGATAAAGAGCTTCGCATTGATCGGGCCTTGACGAGGCTAAGGCATTCGTTCTCGATTGATCCGGCACTCGGACTTTTCTCGATAACACTGGTCGAACTCATCAAGAGCCGCACGGTCGCCTGGCAGGACGAAGGGCGCGGTTCGAGATATTTCGGTAAACGGATTCCGCATGAGAAATTACCTCGTACTCGCCGGAGTTTCGGATTGTCACACACAAGTTCAGGTACCGTGACGCCCGTCATGGCCCACCGACTTGCTTCAGGCGTCCGGGATCGGAGTAAGCGCCAAGACTCGCTTTTCCAACTCGCCCGCGACACGCACGAGGGCGTTGAGCAGTGCTACGTCGACATCCACGTCGCCCTCGTATTCTGCAAGGTTTCGCTTGCGATGTGCCTGATCGAGAACGCGCCATTGCTCACTGGGCAGGGCGACAGTATGAACAAGACATTGAAACACCAGGTAGCGATTCTCGGAACGAAACCCATGCCAGCGCAATGCAGCAAGCGCCAAGGCATGAGCGGCGTTGTAGGCGAGATCAAAGCGACTCTCCAAATTCAACCCCGAGTTTCGTGCGTCGTGAAGTCGGCGCTTGCCGGACCGCACCAAACCAGCAAGCTCGGTGGCAGTGGTTGGCTCGACCTTGAGCTGGCCAATTGTGGCGAGATTGCCAAGCGATGCGTTAACCATCGGGCAATACTCCGATCAACACAATAGTGTCGCCAGCCAGTACTCGTTTCAGAAAGGCGCCATCGGCAGTGCGGCGCTTATCGAACTCGGCGCGAGTGTAAAGGGTAGGACGGATGAAGCGCCCGAGCGCGCGCTCGGTTGGCGCAAGCAGACGATAAACGGATTCCAGCGAGAGTACGTCCGAGACCAGGAGCAAGTCGATGTCGCTGCTCGCGGTATCCTGTCGCTTGGCGATTGAGCCGTAGATCAATGCCAGTTTGATCAATTTTCGCTTCGGTTCCAATGCTGCGCGCAGCGGATCGGCCAGCCCCATAGTCTTTCGAACCAGTGCGCACAACTCCGGATAAATGGGTGCCGTCGGATTCGCCTGATAGTGCTTTTGGTTGCCGATCTGCGAAAGCTGAACTAACCCGGCTTCAACGAGCTTTTTTAGCTCGCGTTGAACGCCGCCAGAACCGGCGCCGACGCGAACAATGATTTCGGTTGCGAAAAAGCTGCGCTGTGGTTGTCCAAACAAAAGGCCCAGAACGCGTTGCTGCGTTGAAGAAAACAACGCATCGATCATCGCGCCTCGCGCCTTGATGGGTCGTGAAGCGGGAGACTTGTCTTCGGCGGAGGTTCGCGTCTGTTTTTCTGAATTGATCCTACCCATAATGGGCATGATATAACCCAATTTGGGTAGGAGCAACCTAGCTCAAAGATTTGGCGCGCGGCATGCATGGCCCTTATCGCTCGAACACAGCAATGGATTCGACATGCGCAGTGTGCGGAAACATGTCCATCACCCCGGCGGACTTGAGTTTGAAGCGGTGCTCGTGCACCAGGAGGCCAGCGTCGCGCGCGAGAGACCCAGGATGACAACTGACGTAGACGATGCGCCTGAGGTGCTTGCTGGGCAACCATTCGATGACTTTATCAGCGCCAGCACGGGCCGGATCGAGTAGCAGTTTGTCATAGCGACGTGCGCCCCATGCACTGTGGCGTTGATCAGCGCTGAGATCGGCGACGAAAAACTCTGCGTTACCAATGTCGTTGCGCTCCGCGTTGTGCCGAGCGCGCTCGACCAATGCGTGCTCGCCCTCGATGCCAACCACCGAGCGCGCGTGGCGCGCGATTGGCAAGGTGAAGTTGCCGAGCCCACAGAACAAATCGAGCACGTCCTCATCTGGCTGTACATCCAGCTGCGTCAACGCATGCTCGATCATGCGCTCGTTCATCGGTCCGTTGACTTGGATAAAGTCGAGCGGCCGAAAATCGAGCGTGACGTCGTAATGTGGAATACGAAAGGAGAGATCGAGTTGCTCGGGCCAGAGCGCGTGTACCGAGTCGTTGTTGCCGGGCTGCAGCAATACCGCAATTTCTTCCTGCTTGGCGAAATCAATGAGCTTTTGAGTATCGCCAGCGGACAGGGGATTGAGGTGGCGGAACACCAGCGCCAATACACTGTCGGCAAGGGCGATTTCGATTTGCGGCAAACTGCTGCGTGCATCCATGGCCGATACCAGCGCGCCGATGCGTTCGATGCGCATGCCAATTCTCGGATCCAGCACATGGCAATGCTGGACATCTGCGACATGCTTGCCGTTGACCTCACGAAAACCAACCAAGGTGCGACCTTTCTTTTCGACATGCCGCACCGATAGGCGTCCGCGCCGTCGGTAACCCCAGTGATCACCGACCAAGGCTGGCAACAGCGCCTGCGGTTGTACATTGCCGATGCGTTCCAGATTGTCCAGCATGGTTTTCTGCTTGGCGGCGATTTGCGCGGCGGGTTCAAGGTGTTGCAGCACGCAACCGGCGCAAACTCCGAAATGCACACAGCGCGGCTCGATGCGATCGGGGCTGGACTGCAGCACTTCGACTGTGGTGGCTTCATCGTAATGACGATGCCGGTCGTTGATCAGTGCGCGCACGCGTTCACCGCTGAGTGCACCTGCTACAAACACGGCTTTGCCGTCACGACGCGCGACGCCGCGGCCATCGTGCAACAGATCGTGGACATCGAGTTCAACGAGTTCTGGCCTACGCGATTTCTGATTGCTACGACCCACGATGCATTCCTGTCGGACCTGGTGCGTACTGGTTCACTGTGCACGAATGAAAGCGTCAGGGTGGCCCCGCCAGCCCTGATATCGAGCGCAAAAACGCTGGGGGGGGCAACCCGACCGCGCGGACTATTTCTGTACCCAAACACCCTTGCTGTCTTGGTAGTACCAGCCCTTGCGTGCCTTGGCTATCCATTGCTCGGCAAACGTGGTGCGGATCTCCGCTTCCCACTCCGGATGATTATTGGCGACCGCAATCTCGCGATACACCGCAGCGCGATCTCGATTGTCGTCAGCAACGAGCTGCTTGACGCCAGCACGTTCCGGCAATGGCAGACCGGCAGCATCACGCACTTCGATCAGTCCATCGCGCTTGAAACCCAGCGCGCCGCTGTCAAAGTGCTTTTCCAGTGAGACAGAAAAGCGATTCGCCATGCGTGTCTGAATCGCCTTGATGGCGGGGGTTTCGATACTCAGATCAGCAGCGGCGTACGCTGATCCAAGCGGAGACAGGTCGAAGCTGAATGTGGTTGACTTTTCGGGTGGTAACGCCTCGGCTTCGGTCGCAGTCCCGGCCGCATCGTTTCCGATCACTTTGTCGATGAACTCACCTGCGGCCTCCTGTACTTCCGCTTCTGGAAAATACACGTTGATCGTAACGCAGGCAGTGACCAGCAAGCTGATCAACAGGCCAGCAATCCAAGCCCTATTCGACCAGGCATTCTGCCCGGACTCGCTCGACCACAGCTTCTCGGCCCGCAAACTTTTCGACACAGACGATTTAGGCACAGAATTACTCCCTTTAAGCCAACACGTATTTGTTCCAGCACGCAATTGTTTCAACAGGCCCTGATTACAGGACTTGGATCGCGCGATGATGCAACTCACTCGATGACCGGAGCCTGACCCGAAGAAACCGCCTGCAATCGGGACAGCAGTACCGGCCAATCCACGCGGCGCTGATGCCCAACCACGCTCAGCCGCGGCAGGCCCGCTCCACGCAGGATAGTGTAGCCCGCGCCGTTCGAATCCAGACCACCCATCTCGCAGACATTGTCGATAAGGCGACAATTCAGCCCAATTTCGGCGTAAGCGAATGAATCCACCAGCTTCATCAGTGGATTGCCCATCACCGAGCCGCCACCGCCTACCGATGAAAGCCCCTGGACGGCGCGCTGACTGATCCGCTTCTTGCGTGGATAACGGGTGTCGGTGTGCAGTCGCGCGTCGAAAGCAATCGGCGCCCAATCGAGCATGCGCAGTCCCACGATCTCGCCGTCGAGCCAGCCTTCGATCTCGCCGAAATCCAACACAGAACTCAGCTGCTTCAGATCCAGATTGTCCAACTCGATATTGGCACCCAGGCTTGGAGCGACGCCAAAGCTGCGCTCACTATTGAGGCTTGATATTCGCATCTGGCCATCGAATACGCTGAGCTGGATATCGCCGTCGGCACTGAAGCCGCCAGCCTGGAAGCGGAATCCGGGCAGGCTGCCGGACAGCGAACCGGAGAACTTCGGCCAGTCCAGCGCCGTTGTCAGATTGAGCACGTCGAGCTTGTCGAGCCCGATTGCGCCGTGCCATTGCGCCTGGCCTTCGACCCGGGTGCGCCGCAGCGACTTGATATGGAGCGTGCCTCCGAGCAATGCGATCGAGAGCGGCTCGGCCAACTGCAGGGAAACTGGCGACCAATTCCAGCGGGCGTGTCCATCGCCCAATGGGATCTTGTAAACGCTGGCCTTCGTCCAGCGCATCGAGTTGATCGGGTTGCCTGGGTCGAGTCGCAATACACCGTCAAGTTGGCCGACCTGAATGCGCTCCGCTGGATCGGCAATTCGTACCTGCTGCAGCTTGAGATCAAACGATTGCCAGGCACCGTCGACGAATCGACCGCTGGCCTGCACCTGCCCCTGCACCTGCAGCGCTTCGAAGCCGGCCGTGGCCAGTGCAGTGCCGAGGTAACGCTTGGAAACGGCGTCGAGTGCGGCACTCATCTCGATGATGTGCACCTCCATTCGATCCGACTCGTCGAAACGTGCTGCTGCCTTCAAGTCGAGTCCTTCCCCGTCCTGCCAATTCAATGCAGGCAACTGCCAGGCTCCGCGCTCATCCTTGATGACCGATATCTCGAGCGCGCTTTCGGAAACAGGCAACTCGAAATAGACTGCTCCCAGCAGAACCTGACCGAGCGGTCGAACGACGCGCCATTGCAACGCGGGCCTCGCGCCCCACTGCAGAGAGAAATTACCCTGCAGCTGCAGCGCCGCTGCTGCCGCTTCGCCGCGCTGGGTTTCGAACGCCACGTCCTTCAACGCCAGTCGCCCTGATAATTTGTCAGCAGCGGGGGTCAATTGAAACTCGGCGTCGACGAAGCCAGAGAGCGAAGCCAAATCCGGCCATGCCGCAGTAAGCCCCGGCTGCGCCCAGGACAGGGGAATCCGGCTCAGTCGTATGCGCGCATCGGCTTGGGCAGCAGAGGACGCTGGCGATTGCCAGTGCAGCGTTGCCTCACCGATTCTGGCTACCGCTTCGTTCAGTGTTGATGACGAGGAAATTCGCAGGGTTCCGCGCCATGCAGGCGAACGTGCGCTGATGCCGCCGCTGCATGCGGTTCCTGCCTCAGTGCTTTGTTCCAGCGTGCAGTCCCAGGCCAGGTTGGTTTGCTTGATCCCCATATCCGCAACCGCGCCACTGGCTGCACGAATGGTCAACTGAGCTTGAATGCGTTGCACCTGAATGGAGCGCAGCTCTGCACCACCCGTACGCAAAGCGCCGACCCGCAATTCCCAGCCCTGTGCAGCTGGCAAAAGAATAAGCAGCAAGATGGTGAGGATGACGCGCATAGCGCTAATCTTCGCACCAGGAGGGTTAAAAAATGCTTTCGAGGCGGCCGTCGGTTTTGCTTGCCGAAGATGATCCGATCACCCGTGAAGTCGTGCAGGTGCACTTGGTTGCGCTCGGCTGCCGGGTCCGTAGCACGTCGACCGTTTTCGATGCGATCGCGTTGGGCGGCAGTCGCCCGTTTGACGCGCTGGTGCTTGACTGTCAGCTCGACGGAGGCGACGCCGGCATGGTGTTGCGCGCGCTGCGCGCGGACGCCGCGGGCCCCAATGCACAGACCGCAGCCATCGCAATGAGCGCAGAGCTGGACGATTTCCGCTTCGATGCACTGATCGAAGCGGGGTTCGCCGATGCCATGGAAAAGCCCATACATCGATCGCGGCTGCGTCATGCTTTGGCCGCCACCGGTGTTTCTGGACTGCTGGATTCGCAGACGAACTTGGCACCAATGGCGAACCATGAATCGCCGCCGGTGCTCGACGACACGGCCGGCCTGCAGGCCTGTGGCAGCGTCGAAGTGCTGACTGGACTGCGCTTGTTGTTGGCGCAGGAGCTGTCGCTCTATCGCGCACAAATCGACGATGCCAACGCGCGCGGGGACCTCGCAGCAATGCGCGGCTGTGTGCATCGAATGAAGTCGGCGCTGGGGTTCTGCGGCGCTGCAGAACTCACATCGTTACTCGGCCGTGCCGGCTCGGGTTTGCCTGACGCACAGTTGATGGATGCGTGGCGGCGAGCAATTGAGCGGCTCGCGCGCGCCCTGCGTGTGGGGCCTGGTGCGCCGTCGCCAGGTGAAGGCTGAGGCCTGTTACCGGGCAGATCAGCGGCGCAGGAAAACGCTACTCTGCTGGATCGGGGCGTGGCATTGGGCCACGCGCTCATGCCGCAGTTGGACCGACCAGCACCCGCCATGCATCCAGTTCGCGTCCACCCAGATGGTGGCGAATGACTGAACGCATCAACAGACGCAGCGTGGGCAGGTCTGTGGTCAGCGGCACCTGGTCCTGATCGAGCGCAATCAGTGCAGCCCCACGACAACTGGGTAAGGGCCGCATACTGGGTAAAGGCCGCATCAAGGCACAGCGGCGCGGTCCCTGCTCCGGGTGGTACTGATACTCAGCTTCGGGATCCAGCTCCGCGCCGGAGTCGACCTCTTGGCCAAGCTGCAGACCGAAACCGAGCATGGCCAGCAGGTCGCGTTCAAAGCGGCGCAGGTTCCAGGCTAGACCATCGGCGCGATCGATTTCGGTGAGCAGCTGCGCATAGCGCTGGAATACTTCCGGATGCGGATCGTGACGTTCAATCATGCGTGCGAGCAGTTCGTTGACGTAGAGGCCCGAGCGCAGCGCGTCGCCTTGCAGATGCAGCGGCCGCCCCAAGGTTTCCACCGCGACCAGTTGCGCCAGCTCACCGCTAAGCCGCAGATCCAACGCCAAGCACTGAAATGGTCGCAGACTGCCGCGCTGGAATCTCGGCTTGCTGGCGCGCAGACCACGCACCACGACGCCGATGCGCCCTTGGTCGCGGGTCAACACTTCGAGCAGCGCACTGGTTTCGCGGTAGGGCCGTTCGTGCAGTACGAAGGACGGCTCGGCGTCAAGTCGGGCTACAGCTGACATGCTCAATATCCTGAAGCATCGCAAACAGCACTAGACGCTGCTCGATGTCGATGCTCAGATTTGATCGAGACCGAAGCGCTGCAGTGCCCGTTCATCGTCGCTCCAGTTTTCGCGAACGCGTACCCAGGTTTCGAGATGTACCTTGCACGCGAACAATCCCTCCAGCGACTGTCGTGCCTGCATTCCGATGGTCTTCAGCTGCGCCCCACCCTTACCGATGACAATCGCCTTCTGCCCCTCGCGCTCGACCCAGATGATCACCCCCAAACGCAGCAGATTTCCCTCGCGTTTGAAGTTTTCGATTTCTACCGTAGTGGAAAATGGCAACTCGTCCCGGAGTAGACGCACGACCTGTTCGCGAACGCGTTCAGCGGCAAGAAACTTCTCGCTGCGATCGGTGATTTCGTCCTCTTCGAACTGCGCCTCACCTTGCGGCGCCAGTTCAATCAGGCGGTCACGCAAATTGTCGACGCCTTTGTTCTTCAGGGCGGATAGAGGAACAATGGCTACCGGCATGTAGCGTTGCTGTAGCTCGGCCAGCAAGGGCAACAACTGTGTCTTGTCGGCAATTCGATCAACCTTGTTCAAGGCGATGACCACGGGTTTATTCTGCTGTTTCAGCAGCGCGCCGACGGCCTCGTCTTCCTCGGTGTGGCGAAGCGCATCAAGTACCCAAACGTTGAGATCTGCCTCATCGGCAGCGGCCTTCGCGGTGCGATTGAGCGCGCGATTGAGTGCGCGAGTCTGACCGCGATGCATGCCTGGTGTGTCCAGAAACGCGAGTTGGGCATCAGGTCGGGTCAACACGCCAAGTAGTCGATGTCGGGTGGTCTGCGGTTTTGATGCGGTGATGCACAGCTTGTAGCCAATCAGCGCATTGAGCAACGTGGACTTACCCACATTGGGGCGCCCAACCACAGCGATCGTAGCGAATTTATGCACAGCTGCAGCAGTCACAATAATTGCCCCCGCGCGGAAACAGCGCGCTCTTCATTTTCCAGTTCGGCCAACAATGCCTCAGCCGCTCTGGTTTCAGCCAGTTTGCGGTTTCCGCCTTCTGCAGTGGCCATGCGCCCGAGTTGGGCGATGGCGCAACAGGCACGAAACACTTTGGCATGGTCCGGTCCGGTACTGTCCAACAATTGATAGTCCGGCAAGCCCAGAGAGCGTGCCTGCATCCACTCCTGCAGACGGGTCTTTCCGTCCTTGCTGAAGTGCTCGGGCCCAATATCAGTCAGGATTGGATCGAACCAGTCACGGATGCGCTCGCGCGCAGAAATCCATCCTTCCTCGAGAAAGTGCGCGGCAGCCATTGCCTCCAGCGCATCGGCGAGAATCGAATCGCGCCTGTGTCCGCCACTCTTCAATTCGCCGGGTCCGAGTTTGAGTCGATCGCCCAGACCCAATTGACGTGCCAGCGCTGCCAGGGACGCTTCACGCACCAGACTCGCGCGCATCCGCGTCATCGCACCCTCGTCACATTTCGGAAAGCGCTCAAACAGCATTTCGGCAACGATCAGATTGACCAGAGCATCACCAAGGAACTCCAGCCGCTCATTGTTGTGCGCCCCGAGACTGCGATGGGTAAGCGCCTGCTCGACAAGCGACTGGGGAAGGGCGCGCGCGCTCACGGCAATATCAAATGGCGGGTTCGCCAGTCCGCGTCAGACTGACTGTCTTTTCGAAGGTGGCTACATAGTCGAGGTTGTACAACAAATCTTCCCGGACTTCATAAAAAACCCGAAGTGTCTGACCGCCGCTGGCGCGTTTGATCTCAAAGTGTTTCATGCCGACGTGCGCTTCATTGACATAGTTGATGTAGAGCCGCTTTTCCAGAGCCAATTTCACCTGCGCTGACGACCAAGTGCCAACGCCCGGCTCCGCTGCAACCCCTTTCATCGCAGTCACTACATTCATGTATTCGAGATACGCAGGCCCGATCTTCATGCCCAGGAATGCGAAGAAACCCGCCACGGATAGCACGATGACGAAGCCAAGCAATGTGATGCCACGCTGAAAACGACTGTAATTCATCTCACTGACCTCCTCTGATGACTGTTCCGATGCGCTGGTACTCGAAGCCGCCGAACTCCATGTCCCAACTGAACCAGACGAAGAACGCACGACCGACCAGATTCGCCTCGGGCACCATACCCCAAAAACGGCTGTCCTGACTGTTATCACGGTTGTCGCCCATCACAAAATACTCACCGTCATGCACCTCCCAGCGGTTCTGGAACCAGGGCGCGTACACCGGGCCGGGCCGCTGCAGAATATCGTGTTCGCGGCCAGGTAGAAGCTCGCGTTTGACCACCCAATCCTTCTGGTCAGGTCGATCGCCGGGCGGCTGATAGCTGCCCGCTGGCTGCTGTTCTACTGGCACGCCATTGACCCAGACGACATTGTCATGAAACTCGATGACATCGCCAGGCACGCCAATAACGCGCTTGATGTAGTCGGTACCTCGAGCGGGATCATCAGGCCCCATGCCTGGATACTTGAACACTGCGACGTCGCCACGCTTGGGCTTACCGGTTTCGATCACGGTGGTATTGAGCACCGGCAGACGAATGCCATAGGCAAATTTGTTGACCAAAATAAAGTCACCGATCAGCAGCGTCGGCATCATCGAACCTGACGGAATGCGAAATGGTTCGGCGAGGAAGGATCGGATCAGCAGCACAAACAGAATGACCGGGAAAAACGAGCGGCAGTACTCAACCAGAGTGGGCTCCGCCGCTTGCGGACCGGAACGCAGCAGACGCCGCTTGGCGAAGAAAAAGTGGTCGATGCCATAAACGACACCGGTCAGCGCAGTCAACACAACCAGCAGAAGCGCGAAATCGAACTTGATGTGGGCCATAAGCGTTACGGGTTCCTGTAGATCGATTGCCGATTGACCGGCCTTAAATCGTAGCGGACGATCCTGCGTGTCAGCTATGGCTGTTGACGGCCATTCCTGTGAACAGCTCTGTATACGGGCTTTCCTATCGACGACTACTTGTCGTTGGTCTGCAGAACCGCGAGGAACGCTTCCTGCGGGATTTCGACACGGCCTACCTGCTTCATGCGTTTTTTGCCGGCCTTCTGCTTGTCCAGCAGCTTGCGCTTGCGGCTGACGTCACCGCCATAACACTTGGCGAGTACGTTTTTGCGCATTGCCTTGACCGAGGAACGCGCGATGATCTGAGCGCCAATCGATGCCTGTATCGCCACATCAAACATCTGGCGCGGAATCAGTTCCTTCATTTTTTCGCAGAGATCACGACCCCGACGATCGGCCTGGGATCGGTGCACTATGGTCGACAGCGCATCAATCTTGTCGCCGTTGATGAGCACATCCAGGCGCACGAAGCTACCGGCCTCGAAGCGTAGAAAGTGGTAATCGAGCGAGGCGTACCCACGACTTACGGATTTGAGCCGATCAAAGAAATCCAAAACCACCTCGGCCAGTGGTAGTTCGTAGACAATCTGCACTTGGCTACCAAGGTAATTGATCGAACTCTGACGCCCGCGCTTCTCTTCGCATAGCTTGATCACGTTGCCCACATGGTCGGGCGGCGTCAGAATACTGGCCTGGATGATCGGCTCGCGAATTTCTGCAACCATGTTTTCCGTTGGCAGCTTGGAGGGATTGTCCAGATCGAACACCGTGCCATCGGTTTTCAACAATTGATAGACCACAGTTGGCGCGGTGGTAATCAGATCCAGGTCGTATTCGCGCTCCAGACGCTCTTGCACAATCTCCATGTGCAGCATGCCGAGGAAGCCACAGCGGAAACCAAAGCCCAGCGCTTCCGAACTTTCCGGCTCGAAATACAGAGACGAATCGTTGAGCGTGAGCTTTTCCAGCGCTTCGCGCATATCCGGATAGTCTTCAGCATCGGTCGGAAACAGACCGGCGAAGACACGCGGCTGAATCTTTTGAAAGCCGGGCAACGCGGTCGGAGCGGGATCGCTGGCCAAGGTCAGCGTGTCGCCGACCGGCGCGCCATGCACTTCCTTGATCGAGGCGCAGACGAACCCGACCTCACCCGGACCCAGCCGGTCCTGCAATTTACGCTTCGGGGTAAAGATGCCGACCTGGTCGACTTCATGCGCGCGCCCGGTCGACATCACCAGTATTTTGTCACGCGGCTTGATTTCACCTTGCATCACTCGCACCAGCGACACCACACCCAGATAGTTGTCGAACCAGGAATCAATGATCAGCGCCTGCATCTGTTTGCAGTCACGCGGCTTGGGCGGCGGGATGCGCTCGACAATCGCCTCAAGAACTTCGCGCACGTTCAGGCCGGTCTTGGCGCTGACTTCCAGTGCATCGCTGGCATCGATCCCGATAATCGCCTCGATCTCTTTCTTGACCTTTTCGACATCGGCGGTCGGAAGATCGATCTTGTTCAAGACCGGCAGCACATCCAGTCCTTGTTCGACCGCCGTGTAGCAATTGGCGACGCTCTGCGCTTCCACGCCCTGCGCCGCATCGACTACCAGCAATGCGCCTTCGCAGGCAGCCAGCGAACGCGACACCTCGTAGGAAAAATCAACATGGCCAGGTGTGTCGATGAAATTCAGCAGATAGGTTTGCCCGTCCTTGGCGGTGAACGGCAACGACACACTTTGCGCCTTGATGGTAATGCCGCGCTCACGTTCGATCGGATTGGAGTCGAGCACCTGCGCCTCCATTTCACGATCCTGCAGGCCACCGCAGATCTGGATGAAGCGATCAGCGAGTGTGGACTTACCGTGATCAACGTGGGCGATGATGGAAAAATTTCGGATGTGTTTCATGCCAAGCCAAAGCCCCGACCGGATGGCCAGGGCGCCTTGTATTCGAGGGAATGGCCGATTATGGCATGAAGCCTGGGAGTTCCGACTCAGTTGCTGCGCAGGCTCAGGCAACATCTGAACAAGTCCGGAGCCGAGATAGCCCCCTGAGTCAGGGGGCGAAAAACCGCAGGTTTTTTGCGGTTTGGCAAGCACTAAGTAGTGTGGCGAAGACAAAGTGACGACTTATTCAGACCATCCCTAGATCAGTATG
>JANMSL010000816.1:0-4453 GCA_031389245.1 Lysobacterales bacterium
AGGACGACCGCGCCGACCACCACCAGAACAAAGGTCAACGCTGTGTAAGGATAGACGACGCGAAGCGGCAATTTCGATAGGCAGTACATCCACAGCAACGTGCTGACGGCGTAACCGCCAAGCCCGAGCGCGACTTGCCAGTTGACGAATTCAAGCCAATGACCGCGGCCATTGGCACCGGCTTTCAACAGCATTTGACCAGCCGCAGCGGTGAGGCAGGCAAGCAGCAGCAAGAGGTGCAGCTGCGTCATGGAATAGCCTTCGCAGTCGGGTGGCTGACCACCTCACGCACGATTGCCAGGGGACGACCCTTTGACTGCATGAACATGCGGCCGATGTATTCGCCGAGAATACCCAGACAGAGCAGTTGCGCCGATGCGAACAGTGCGATGACACCGACGATGCTGGACCAGCCACGCACGGTGTCGAAGAACAGCCACGAGCCTACTGCATACGCACCGATACCCAGCGCTACAACGAAGCCGAGCATCGACAGCCACAAGGCTGCACGCAGCGGCACGGTGGAGAATCCGGTGATCGCATCGATCGCCAGACGCAGCATTCGTTTCAGCGGATACTTGGTTTCACCAGCAAAGCGTTCCTGGCGGACATAGGGCAGTGCTACTTGGCGAAAACCAAGCCAGGCGAACAATCCGCGCACAAACCGATGGCTTTCCGGCAGTTGCTTCAAAGCTTCCAGTACCTGCCGGGTGACCAGACGAAAGTCGCCTGTGTCTTGCGGGATATCGACATCAGTGAGCCGGTCGAGCACTCGATAAAACGCGGCGGCGGTGCCGCGTTTGAATGCGGTCTCGCCAAGGCGTTCGGTGCGCTGTCCATAAACGATGTCCGCGCCATCATCGATCTTTTTCATCATCTGCAGCACCAACTCGGGCGGGTCCTGAAGATCGGCATCGATCATCAGGATGCGTTCTCCGCGACACAGTTCGAGTCCAGCACTAAGGGCCAATTGATGGCCAAAATTTCGCGACAGACCGACCGCCACCACATGACCATCGCCGGCGGCAATCTCGTTGAGCATCAGCCAGGTGCGATCGCGAGAACCGTCGTCGACATAGACGATCTCATAGTCGTCGCCGGCCGCCGCCGCGCAGGCGCCGCTCAACCTTCGGTGCGTTTCGGCGATCACTTCCTGTTCGTTGAAGACCGGTACCACCACACTGAGCGTGGGCGCGGGCGGTGACGCTGCGTACGTTGGCAGGCGCGGAAAGATGAAATGTGTCATTGGCAGTTTTTGCGGCGAGAGTGAAGGTATTGGCGACGGGATTCGCCAGAAGCTGGGCGGACTCTACGGGGTTTGCGCGAATGATAGCGAAGCGCGTGCTGGCTCATTCCTTACGTGGTCGCTTCCAGCCGTGAAGCGTGCGTTCGCGCGGGCGAGTGAGCGTCAGTTCGCCCGCTGGCGCATTGTGGCTGATCACCGAACCGGCGCCGATGGTGGCATCCGCGCCAATGGTGATCGGTGCCACCAAGGCGCTGTTGGAGCCGATGAAGGCGCGGTCTTCGATGGTGGTGACGTGCTTGTTGATGCCGTCGTAATTGCAGGTGATGGTGCCGGCACCAATGTTGACGTCGGATCCGATTTGCGCATCGCCGAGATAGCTCAGATGATTGGCTTTGGAGCCACGACCCAATCGCACCTTTTTGGTTTCGACGAAATTGCCGATGTGCACACCTTGGGCAAACTCGGAGCCTGGGCGCAGGCGCGCGAACGGGCCGATCACGCACGCTTCGGCAACGCGCGCACCGTCAATGTCGCAATGCGCATGGACCACAGTACCGGCCGCCAAAACGCTGTTCTTGATTCGGCAGAACGGACCGATGCGTACGCCGTCGCCGAGCTGGACATCGCCTTCAAGAATTACGTTGACGTCGATCTCGACATCGCGGCCGACTCCGACCTCGCCGCGTACGTCGAGGCGTTCGGGGTCGGCGAGACGCACACCCAGCGCACACAGACGCCGCGCCTGCAGTCGTTGAAAGCGGCGCTCAAGATCAACCAGTTGCCAGGGATCGTTGACGCCCAGCGCCTCGGAGACATCGCCAACGCGAACTTCGATGGCGGCATTGCCCGCACTCGCAGCCATGGCAAATACGTCGGTCAGATAGTACTCGCCCTGTGTGTTGCGGTTGCCCAGCTGCGCCAACCAGGCGTGCAGGTGCGCTGCATCAGCTGCGATCATGCCGGTATTGACAATATCGATGGCGCGCTGCGCGTCGCTGGCATCCTTGTCCTCGACGATTCCTAGCACGTTCCCGGACTCATCGTGCAGGATGCGACCGTAGCCCCTCGGATCATCAAACTGCGCAGTCAACACTGCCAGCGGCGCACCCTCCGACGAAGCGCGCATCGCATCCAAAAGGGCCTGCAGGGATTCGGCACGTATCAGGGGAACGTCGCCGTAAAGAACCACAACGCGTGCATCGTTGGGTACCAGACTCATCGCCTGCTGAACAGCATGTCCGGTGCCCAACTGCTCGGCTTGCAACGCCCAATCGATATCCGATTCGGCCCGCATCGCGGCCTGCACCTCGTCACCGCGGTGGCCGTGGACAATATGGATGGCGGCCGGTTTGAGTGCGCGAGCGGCGTCCAATACATGCTGCAACAGCGGCTTTCCGGCGAGTCGCTGCAATACCTTGGGCAGGACGGAGCGCATTCGCTTGCCTTCGCCAGCGGCGAGAATGATTACATGCAAAGGGGCGCTGAGTGCCATGCAATAGCCTTGAATCGTCGGGGGCGCGAATCGCGCCAGAGTTTGATTGCTCAAATAGGGTTTAAAGCTGAAACAATTTCATCCGCGCGCATTTTGACAGATTGAGTTTGGGCCGTTCGACCAAAGGTTGATCCGGGTAGCGTCCGTGGAATCGGTCAGGGATTCGCATGGTAATGGGGGCACGGGCGAAGTTTCGCGAGTTGGTGTGTCGGGACCAGGGCGTTCATTGGCAACGAGTTTCGCATCCGCAGGCTGTGGAAGCCGGAAACACCTGGCGCGCCAACCCGCCCCCGGTCGCTAACCTCCGGACAATCCCTTTGCACCTGTTGCGGGACGAACACGGGTAAAGATGTCGCCCCCGTGAGTGAAAAGTGAATATCTTCCCGCTAGGATGAGGCTCACCATGAGTTCCCCGCGCGAGTTGCACCGAAAGCCGCACATAGATACCGACCTGCTGACCCGTCTGATGGCTTGTGACACCATCGAGACGCTGACCAGCGAGGTGCAGGGGGCTTCTCATCGCCTTGGATTCGAGCACTGGATTTACGGCGCACTGATGCCGGTAACGCCGACACGCGCAGAAGAATTCGTCATCAACGGATATCCTGATGAATGGCGAAAGCATTACCTGGAGTCGGGTTATACAATGGCCGATCCGACCGTCACATACGCCCGCGGGCACGTGATTCCATCATTGTGGGACGATCTGGCATCGCGCAGTTATCGAGGCGTCAATTCCGACCAAGCCAAGCTCATTTTTACCGAAGCGCGCTCATTTGGACTGGCCAAAGGGTTGAGCGTGCCACTGCATGGTTTGGGCTGCCTGTTCGGGATTATGTCGTACGCGGCCAGCGACCCCAAGCATCCGATTCTGGAATCAACCATCCACGCCGAGGCGGTGCTGCTGGCAACTTATGTGCATCAGGCTGCTTCGCTGCTGATCAATCGCGGCGCAAGCGAGAAAATCAGGCCGCTGACGCCGCGCGAGCGCGAATGTTTGAAGTGGGCGGCGGAAGGAAAGAGCGGTTGGGAGATCGCTCACGTGCTAAAAATC
Source organism: Lysobacterales bacterium (assembly GCA_031389245.1). GTDB lineage: Bacteria > Pseudomonadota > Gammaproteobacteria > Xanthomonadales > Ahniellaceae > 0-14-3-00-62-12. The sequence continues at coordinate 3,793 of JANMSL010000816.1, forward strand.
TCTGAAAGAACAACGGTGTTCCACCTGATGAATGCCTGCCAGAAACTCGGCGTAACTAACCGCCAGCAAGCGGTCGCGAAGGCGCTGGTGCTGGGTCTGCTGGAAATCTGATTGGCTGTCTAGCTGTAAGATTCGACAGCTGTAAAACTTTACAGGTATGGCGTTTGATTGCATCCACGTTCATGGGGAACGTAGGAGCCATCAAATGCACGAGATAATCATCGGACGACCCAGCTGGCGGAACATTTCCGCCCCGTTGCTGGACAGTATGTACGGCCTGCGCCATGAGATGTTCAGCGAACGTCTGAACTGGGACGTAGAGACCCGTAACGGCAAAGAGAAAGACTGGTTCGATCGTCTCGAGCCAACGTATGTCGTCGCCCGCCATTCGCAGGACACCAGCCGCGCCACGGGTAGTTGGCGACTGCTGCCGACCACTGGCCCGTACATGCTCAAGGACGTGTTTCCTGAACTGCTGCATGGGCACGCTGCGCCGCAGGACCCGTGCATATGGGAGGCCAGTCGTTTCGCGGTTTCCAAGCACGATGAAGGCGCCGCCTTTGGAATGAACGAAACACCCATCTCGATGATTCGCGAAATGCTGCGTTTCGTGCGTCGCAATGGGGTGCATGAAATCGTCACAGTGACCAGCGTCGGCGTC
>JANMSL010000013.1:0-3710 GCA_031389245.1 Lysobacterales bacterium
TGCGGGCGCCGTCGACGCGCGGGATACCAGTTGGCTGGTCCCGCTGACACGGTCGAAAAGGAACACGTCGTCCTGACCATTGCTGTCGGATTGCCCGGGAACGATATTGGTGGAATTGGTAGCGAACAACACGAATCGCCCATCCGAGCTCAGCGCTCGCTGCTGGGACGTACCATTGGCCGTCACCGTGGACTGTCCTTGCAGTCGCGATACCAGCTTCAGCACTCCAGTGCTGCGATCCAGCAAAAATATGTCGGTATTGTTGTTGTTGTCGCTCAATCCGGAAACAACGTCGGTGGCATAGCTGGAGAAAGCGACCCAACGGCCATCTGGGCTCATCGTTCCGGTGAGGGTGAAGCTATTCGCCGTCTGCTGCGCAGAAATGGACGATCGCGAAATCAGGCTGCTGGAGCCCAAGAGCCGATCAAACACGAACAGATCGTAGGTGCCATTGGCGTCGGTAACACCCGAGACAATGTTGCTTGCCGTGCTATTGAACAGCACGAAGCGGCCGTCTGCGCTGATACCGTCCGGATAGGAAAAGTTGTCCGCAGTGACTGTCGCCGAGCCAAGCGCTCGCGATACCAGGATCGTCGTTGCGCTGCTCATTTCGAAAAGAAATACATCGTCGATGTTGTTGCTGTCGGTGACGCCCGCCATGACGTCGGTGGCTTTGGTCCTGTAAACCACCCATTGGCCATCTGCGCTGATAGCGCCGACGTAGGAATCCCGATTCGGTGTCGCCGACGCAGAACCGGCCGCACGAGATACCAAAGTCGTCGTGGCGCTGACTCGATCGAACACAAACACGTCCAGATCGGCATTGGTATCGGTCACGCCGGCAACCAGATCAGGCGCGTCGCTCTGGAACAGAACGTAGCGACCATCCGCACTGCTCAAATTGGCCCCGGTGCTGCTTCCGGCCCCGGCGTCTGCTGCCGTTGCGGACGAAGCCAGCTGAACTGTCGCCTCTCCCGCCGGTTGAGCCAGCGGTGCGCAGATCGGCAAGATCACCAATGAGGTACTGAACAGCAGCGTTGCCCACAGGCGAGCGCGGGAACCCCGGTCTGTTTTGGCTGCAATGCAACGATAATCGGGTATCACAACAGACATACATGGCCCTTTGTCGACGGATTCAACGCGCGGAACGCGGTTGACCAGATGCTTACGCGAGAAAGCGCAGCAGATCAGATCAATGATCGAGAGATGTTCAGTTCCGGTGGTTTCAGATCACGGCCGACTGGGAGGGGAACGCTTGCCTTTTGCTCACGGTCCCCGCAGCACGCTTGTCGGACGACACGATGGGTTTTGCAAAGCGCTGCGTGCGTCGCGCCTTTGTGTGCAGTGCGACTTGCTCAGAGAGTCCCCATACTGGAAGAACGCGCCGCCGCAGCGGCGCGTCCCCAAGGTCACAGGCGCGTGATCCTGATCCAGTTGATGTTCCAGCCGCCTTGCTGCGCGTACAGGCCCAAGTTGTACGTGCCGGCCGCGACGGAAACCGTGTGCGAGACGGTGGTCCAGCTCTGCCAGCCGCCGGTGGCCGGGATCGGCACCTCGCCCAGCAGGATGGCGCCGCCGTTGAGATCGAGCGACAGCCTGCCGCCCGCCGCGCTCGCCACACGGTACTCGACGCGATAGTTGCCGGTGCTGGGGAAGGCGATGTTGTTGTAGGCCATCCAGTCGCCGTTATCAATCCAGCCGACGTTCTGGCCGCCTTCCGAGCAGGCCTCGGTCTGCACCCCGGACTGCGCGCTGAAGGCTTCGGCCTCAAGCGTGCGCGACCACGGTGCGGACACCGGCGCCACGACGACCGAAGTCGCGCGATCGTTGAAGCCTGCGCTCACCAGACAACTGGTGTCGGCCGTACGCGTCACGCTTGCGCCCGCGAAGTTGTCTTGGTCGTACAGCGTCACCTGGTAGCCAGCGTTTACCCGCAGCGAGGACAGGTCGTCGTTGAGCACGCCTCGGGCTTGAAGCTGCGACAGGGTGTAGCGACCCTCCGGCAGCGCGATGCCATAGCCGCCGTAGTTGCAATGCTGATAGACAGTCGCCACACCCGTCGGCGCGGAGCCGGGGCTGAACACGCGCACGTAGTCGACGTGCATCTTCGCCGGCAGCTGACTCTCGTCGACGGTGAAGCCCGGCCAGTTGCCACCGATCGCGAAGTTGAGCAGCAGGAAGAAGTCGCGGTGGAATTCTTCGGTACCGTTGACGCTGTTCTGGATGCTGGCCTCGTGGAACTTGTTGCCGTCCACGTACCAGCGGATCGCGTTGGCGTCCCATTCGATCGCATAGACGTGCCAGTCCTGCACGGTTACCGGAGTGTTGCCGCCGTACTGCGCGTAGGTGTTGTTGTGGTCGCGCCAGTGGATGGTGCCGTAGGTTCGTTCCTCGTTGTTGACGTGCTCCATCACGTCGATCTCGCCCGAGTCGGGCCAGCCAACTTGGGGCAGGTTGCTGCCGAGCATCCAGAACGCGGGCCACGCGCCCATGAACGAGGGCAGTCGCATGCGGGCCTCGATCCGGCCGTAGCGGAAGTTCCTCACGCCCTGGGTCTTCATGCGGGCCGAGGTGTAGCGGAAGCCGCCGAAGTCCTCGCGTCGTGCGGTGATCACCAGCGCGTTGTTCTCGATCGCGGCGTTTTCGCGCCGGTAATATTGCAGTTCGTTGTTGCCCCAGCCGCCGCTGCCGTTGCCGGTCTCGAACACCCAGCCCGGCCCGATCGAACCATCGAACTCGTCGCTCCAGGCCAGCTGCCAGCTCTGCGCCTGCGCGGCGCCCGCGCACAATGACAGCGCTGTCAAAATTGCATATTTTTTCAGGACCTTCATGTTGCCTCCTCATCGGATAGTGGGGTTTCATGCACAATATTTCATGCACGATATGGACGTGCAGCGGGGCACCCTTTAGCAGGGTCGGTCCGCTCGCGCGTACGACGATGTGCCCCAGCAGCGCTCCCCGATGCGGAGCCGAAGCGCCCCGATCATAGGGCAAATGGCGCCGCGCGGATGCCCCCCCAACCACATCACCCAGACGCCGAGGGAACCTCTGAGCTAGTTCGACGCAATGTGCTTCGATAGCACCGAACGTGGTAGCCGGAGTGAAGCTTCAGACAGATGAGGTTTGGAGACGGCGACCATGCCGGCAAGCGCAAGCGGACGCGGCGCGAGCTGTTGTCGGTCCTGCGCTAGCGGTCGTAGCCAGAATTGGTATTAGCCCAGAGCGCTGGATGCCGCAAGTCATGGCGGTGGGGTCTGGATTCGGGCGCGCCGTCGGTGACGTCGATAGCCTGATCGACAAGGCGAAGGCGATGGGTCAGTGCTGGCTAGGCTGCATTGGCACCGCGCGCGCCCTGGCCAATCTACCCAACCGAGAACGAACGGTGCCAGGCCGCCGGCAAGTCGATGCGGCGACCAGTGAATGAACAACGCGCATCGGCCGCCCGTGCTTGCCTAGCGAATTTGCTGATGCTTCACGCCATGGCGAGTTTTGCCGCATGGATCGCCGCTCGGACCGCATCACCGACGTGGTACTCGGCTATTGCAGATCAGCTGGTACGGCCTGCGTACCGATCCATCGTCTCCTGGCATCGAGTCGGATCGAGGCTGCTGCAACCCGATCATTGGAAACCTGGACCGAGTGCAGCGAAGCCGCTTATCAGGAGCGCCGCAAATGCCGCGCTCACGCGGTAAATTTGTGGGGAAACCTCA
>JANMSL010000036.1:0-1965 GCA_031389245.1 Lysobacterales bacterium
GTCGCGCTTGGAACGCACCACCGCCTTCGGGTTGGGCAGCATGTTGAAGCTGGCCTGGAATAGTCAATTCATGCCGGAGTTCGCCGCTTCGCTACCGCTTGCTGCCACCGATGGCACCCTGCGTTCGCGCTTTCAATCCCCCGCCATGCGTGGTCGTTTGCGATTGAAGACTGGGCATATGGAAGGTGTGGCCAGTCTCGCCGGATTCGTTAATGCTGCGTCCGGCAAACACTATGTCGTGGTGACCATCGTCAATCATCCTGGTGCGCAATATGGCAGTGGCGATGAAGTGGAGGCGACCGTGTTGCGTTGGGTGTTTGGCCAGTAGGTAGGCTGGCCGATTCAATCTATCTTCCGGTCAGCAACTTAAGTTTCGGCTCGATTGCCGCAAGTTGTTCGAAGTCGCGATCATCGTGCAGCAGCGGAATGCCTTGCTCGATAGCGACCGCAGCGATCAAGCAATCGTGCGGACTGCGCGGCGTGATGCCGCGCCAGCGAGCCCGGGCATACAACTTGGCTGCGGCAATGTGTAACTCCAGCGGGTTTTCGACGCTCAGCACCGGCAGCGCGCCGAAGTACTTATGGAGTTTGGCAAACGCTGCGGCATCGACTGTTCCCTGTAGGATTTCTTGCACGATGACTGGCGTCACGGCCGCACGACTCAAATCCAGCAGCCTGCGCAACAGCTTTACCGGCGCTGTCTCGCTGCGCCGGAGCAAGTCAATCCAAACGGTGGAATCAACGAGCACCATGCGACGTCGCGCGACCCGGCATGGTTTTGCGCACCGTGCGCACGTCGTAGTCCGGCGCGATCAACTCCTTATCAAGCAGCGCAAGAATGTCCCGCTGTTTGCCGCGCGCCACGAACTCGCGCAGCGCGACATCCACAGCCTCCCGCTTGGTGCGCACCTTGGATAGGCGCATCGCCTCTTTGATGAGCTTAGGGTCGAGCACGATGTTGGTTCGCATGGCATACACCTCCGTGTGTGTATGGTAGAGGTCGTACCACCAACACTGCAAGGTGAGAATCGGCCCATAGGCGGCGGGCTCGCTGTGCCCCCAAACTTCGAACACAGGTGGCGGTGTGCGCCGCCGCCGAACATGCTCGGCCATTGCGCCACGCAACACTTTTGCCGGTTCTCCCATGGGATTCCCTGCGGTCACGGCAAAGGGCAGGGTGAGGGTTCTGGTTCTTACGTGGCCTACTGGGTTACGCTCCGCTCTGAAAGGTTCTGTTAATACTGGTGTTATCCGGCAAGGAAAGAAGAATTATGAGCAGCAACAAGGCTTCATTTGTTAAGCGTCTCCGGTGTTATCCGTCAATGCCGGTTTTATCTTGCAAAGCCATGTTCGCGAAAACGCGTTCGGCCACATGAGCGAAGAGATCAACCATATAGGCTGCTCTGCAGTCGATCCCATCATTGCAGCTTGGGTCGAGAAGCACGGCTTCACTCTCTTCGACCGCATTGAAGGGCATCCAACTTCCTTTAGGAGCATTTACCTATCGAGCCAGAATGGTGAGTGTTTTCAGATCTGGATTGACGAGCCAACATCTGGTCTCATATCAATTCACGCGGCAGATGTTGAAACTCGAAGCGACGAAGAGCTTCGTAAGGACTGGTCAGTTCCGGTTGAGCGGCTGTCATCGGCGCTCGAAGGGGCAGTTGAGCATGTTCGAGGCTGGATGGATCGCAAATGAATCAGGAGTGGAAGCCGAGCAAGCCATTCCAGCGGATCGCGGCGAAAGACGCCGCTCCCGCTGAATGGCGGCGTTGGGCATTCTTATGATTGACAGGAAGTGCAATGTAATTGTCTTGACGCTTTGCGTTACGGCAATCAGTCTTTCATGCTCACGCCAACCTGGCGGAGGCATGCCTTCATCCGCCATCGAGTTGTCACCTGCCATGCCGCCATTTGAAACCATCGGTTGCACGGCACCGAATTCGAAGGAGCGGCAAGCGTTCG
>JANMSL010000056.1:0-1976 GCA_031389245.1 Lysobacterales bacterium
TGCGTCGGAATCGACCAGGCGGTCATCCGCACCGATACGCCTTGCTTGCTTGGCGCGGGCATCGATGGCGATGTTCTGTAGCTTCAGGCGCAGCTCCTGGCGTTCGTTGATGAACCAGTTCAAGTTGGAAGTCAGGTCAAGGCGCTTTTGTTTGAAGCTGCCGAATTCAATACCGTCTTGCCAGATCAGCCAATCAGACAGCTGCTGGGCAAACAATCCGATGTCGAAATCCAGGCTGTCACTGGGATGGAATTTCGGCTGCACGCTGGCGCCGAAGCCGTGTCCACTGGCTGCTCGCAACGGAAACGCCTCGACATTGGTGTACCAGTCGATCAGGCCATTTTCCTGGCGCGGTTTGAAGCGCTCGAAAAATGCGCTCCAGCCGCTGTTGATGCGGACCGGCCCATTGCCACGCGAAATCAGGTCATCGAACGGATCACGACCGAAGCGCACAAAGCCGAACATGTTGCCGCCATCGCGGGTTTCCGAATAGCGCTGCAATGTCGCGGTCTCGCGCAGCACCAGGCCGTCGAGGTTGTGGTTGGAGACCAACTCGATCTCCCAGGAGTGGCTTGAGAAGATCGAGTCTGCCGGCAGCTGGTCCTGGCGATAGCCCGATTCCCATTCGAACAAACGAAAGTTATTGCGATCCTGGAATCCCAGGTCATTGACGTTGACGTCCTTGTCGGCACGGATGAAAAAATACTGCTGCCGCCACGGCCCGGGCATATCCCAGTCGGCGATTACACCGCCACCGATACCGCGCGCACTCTGATTGCCGACAGCGACGTCGCTGGCATGTACAGCCGCATTGATCAGCCATTCGTCATTGGGTTTCCAGCGCGAGTTGATGGCACTGACATCGGCGGTCCGATCGAGGAACGGGCGATCGACGTGGGTCTGCATCAGCGTCAGTTCATGACTGCGGGTTTGATGCGAACCGCGCGCGAGATAAAACGTGCGCCCGGCATCGCCGGATTCGTCTGCGGCGAAAAAGCCGTAGCCAAAATCGCCGAAGCTGCCATTGCCCTTTACCGCTGCCTTGATCTCACCCGCGCCCGAACCATCATCGGCGGTGCTGCCCACACGTCGCGTGTAGAACAGATCACCGCCCGGCCATCCGGCCTGGAACGCCGCCTGGTTCTCGGTGAAAAACGGGCGCTTGTCGGTGAAAAAAGTTTCGATGGCTTCGAAGTTGACGACCAGCTGATCGCTTTCGACCTGGCCAAAATCCGGATGCAGGGTGGCAGCGAACTGGTGATTGCCATTGGGCTTCCAGAACAGATCCGCACCGGCCTTGACGTCCTGCGACTGGTTTTTCAGATCGGCACTGGTCACCACATAAGGCGTGATCGCCAGCAGGCTGGTCGGATAGCCATCGATCTCGATGGTTTGAAAATCCGACACGAATCGCGGCTTGGTAAACGTCGCGGTCGGCGTTGCAAAGCGCTGGCCAGTGGCCGCAACCACGCGATCGAAGTAGACGGAAATCTTGCGCTTGCCCGCGATCGCAGGTTTCATCGAGGCGATGTGCCAGGGCACCAGGATTTCGTATTGATAGCCGGCTTCGTCGGCTGTCACCGCATGTTGCCAGTTACCGTCCCAGTCCTTGTTGAACTGGTTTTCCTGGGCGATGGTTTCATCCGAAATATCATTGCCGGCGCTGACCGTGAAATCAAAACCATTGCCGCCATCGGCGTCGAAGTCGACCATGAAGTTGATGCGGTCGACCTGACTGTCGAAGTCGCGCTGCACGCGCGGCGAGATGCGCGCGATCGCCATCGGCTGCAGAGCGCGAACCGCGACCGCAATACCGTCCGCAGTGGACTTGAGCCAGGCCTCGGTGTGCAGCTCCGGCGGCACCGGCTTGCCACTCAGCGGTTGAGTCTCGCGAAAGTCGGTCAGGTGCAGCGCGCCTTCCCATTCGGCATCGGTGATGTTGCCATCGACGACGATGGCGCCCTGCAACGGGAGGG
>JANMSL010000061.1:0-1732 GCA_031389245.1 Lysobacterales bacterium
TCGGTGAGGGCGATGTCGAGCGGCTGCCCGTAGTCGATGCGCCCGCTGCGCGTGCCGGTCAGAAACAGATTGGCGCCGCTGTCGCGGTGACCGTAGAAGAACACCAGCAGAATGTCGCCCTCAAGCCACTGCATTTCGATACCCTGTCCGCTGCTTGCCGGCTCGTACCAGGCGCCGACCAGTCCACGTGGATCGCCGATCGGTGTGGCCACGGCGCCGGCGACGGTAAAATCATGCCGCGAGACTTGACCGAGAAAGCTCGCTTCAAAAGTCCACGAGCCGCCGGGTGCGTTGCTGGGCAGCACGCGATTCCAGTTCCAGAAGGTGCCGCTATAGAACTCGGGTGCGCCCGGGTCTTCGGCCATGTCGAAAGTCCAGCTGTCGAACTCACTGCCATCGGGCCTGAGCACACGAAAACTCGTCAGCTGGCCGCGACCCTGATCGCGGTATGCGGCGCCAAACGTGATCGGATCACCGGCATTGAACGTGTTCTTGAAATGCGGCCGATCGGTAGTGTCTGGACACACGGGGAATTCTGGCTCGATGCTGTGCGTCGAGAGTCGGTTGAGCGTCGAGTCTCGGTAAGCACGTTGCGTCAACCACGCGGCCGGCGGCGAAACATTGCAGGCGCCGCTGAACGCCTCGATATTGCCGGCATTGACGTTGTTGCTGCGGCGCAGTTCGAAATGCAGATGCGGCAGTGTGGAGATGCCAGAGCTGCCGACCTTGCCGATGTACTCGCCGGCGGCGATCTGCGAACCGATGGCGCGCGTGGTCACCGTGCCCGCCTTCATGTGCAGGTAGCGAGCGATGGTGCCGTCTGCGTGCAGGATGATGGCGTAATTCATGATGTCGGGCCCGTTCCAATTGCACGAGCGATCCGGCATGCCATCGACCTTCTCGATCAGGCGGCCAGGCGCGGCGGCAATCACGTCCACCGCCGACGCATCCATCAGATCCCAGGCAAACGGCCAGGGAATGATGTCGACACCGCGATGGTTGTAGCCCGAGGTCGTATCGTAGGTGCGATTGCTGCAGGTGTAGTCGAGCAACTGATTGGGGAAAGCACCGTTCAGATCGACAAACCCCGAGATCGCATGCCAGTTGCTGCCGATCCCGGGCGTCGGTCCCAGTGGCCAGATCAATCCGTTCAGCACCTTGGCTGCGGAGATCGGTTCGGGGAGCTCGCCACGCGCACGCAGCATCGCGATATTGCGCTCGGTGGCCTGTTGCATCTTGGCTTCCAACGCTGGCGAAAGTCGGTCGTGGGCAGCGGATACGTCGAGCACGCGGCGGCCGTCCGGGGGCAGCGCCTGGACCGTGCTGAACATGATCAACAGAGTCGCCAACACGATGTGCAGTGTGCTGCGGTGGCGGGGCGCGTGCAGCGTGGGCGTGATTGGCACACCAGCGTTTGATCGGAACATTGCGGTCTCCCTGATTGCGCACCAGTCTGCCCGTATTCGACTACGGTTGCCTGGGCCAGAAGTTCCGTTTTTTCTCCATTGCGGTAATGCGTAAGTGTGGGAGTGGCGTCATTGTGGGAGCGGCGTGAGCCGCGAAGCTTTTGCCTTGGGCTAGGTGTCAAGAAGAGCAGAGCAGAACAGAGCAAGAGCTTCGCGGGGGACGCCCCGCCCCCCGGGCGGGGGGTGGGTGCGGGGGTGGGCCAATTTTGGTTCGGGGGCACCCCCGCAAATTTTTGTTTTGGGGGGGTGTGGGGGACAGCGACGCC
>JANMSL010000069.1:0-2832 GCA_031389245.1 Lysobacterales bacterium
GATACGCCGGTCTTCCGCGTCACCTTTGAAGGCAGGGTTCCGGAGACGCGGGACTTATATTGGCGCGGCCCGGTCTTGTGGAACTTTGACAAAGGGACTTGGAGTCGCGGGCGTTGGATGGGTCGAGGCGAGTTCCTCCCAATCCGCTATCGCGTGGAAAGCGTAGTCCGCTATGAAGTGTTGCTCGAAGCGACCGAGATGCACTGGTACTTTCCACTCGATCTGCCGTTGCGCGCTGCGCCAGATTCGCAGCTATTGCTCGATGGCCAGATGGTGACCGACAAGCCAATCATTGCGCCTAAGCAGCTGCACCTGGAATCAGCAACTGACTTCGTGTTTGAAGCGACGCCCTTACGTGCGCACCGCTCGGCCGCATTGCGGCTGCCGAGCGAAAGCAATCCGCGGGCAGTCGCGCTGGCCCAGCAATGGCGTGCCGAAGGCAAGTCCGATACGGAAGTGATTGAGGCTGCGCTGCAGATGTTCAACGCCAGCTTTATCTATTCGCTGGAACCGCCGCCACTGGCGCCTGAACGCAGCGTCGACGACTTCCTTTTTGAAACCCGGATCGGCTACTGCGAACATTTCTCTTCGAGCTTTGCATTCTTGATGCGTGCGGCTGGCATTCCTACGCGAGTGGTCACTGGTTATCAGGGCGGCTATTGGAACCGCAGCGGCAGTTATCTGGTGGTACGCAACTCCGATGCGCATGCGTGGACCGAGGTGTGGCTGCAGGGTCGAGGCTGGGTGCGCACCGATCCCACCAGCGCCGTGGCGCCAGAGCGCATCATTCGTGGCAGTAACGCCGATGCGCTGCCCGCGGCCGAACGCTGGTACCACAACAACTGGGCGGCAAGCTGGCTGGACCGCGTAGACCATGTCACCCGTTGGTGGCGTCGACGCATTGTCGACTTTGATGTTTTGCGGCAAGAAAAGCTGTTAGTGCCGTTTGGTGTGGTCCAAACGCAGTGGCAGCATCTGGTGATGGCGCTGGCCGCAGCGGGCGGCATCGCCTTGGCAATCGGCGTCTGGTGGTCTATGCGCGGCATGCAACTGCGCTTGCGCGATCCACTGCTCAAGGCATGGAAGCAATTTGGCAAGCGACTGGCACAGGCAGGCGTGAGCCGCGCTGACGACGAGGGGCCGATCCGTTTCAGTCAACGCGCGGCGCGAGAACTGCCTCACGTTGCGGTCGATATAGTCATGCTGGGCGAAGAATTCGCCGGCCTGCGCTACAACCCCGCGCGTTCGCAAGATCGCCAGGCGCGCGAGTCGCTGATCAGGAACCTGCGCAAATTTCGAGTTCAAGCACGGGCCTGAGTCAGCTCACGGCGGCCAGGTCATGCGGCGCCCAGCAAGCAGGTGCAGATGCAAGTGAAAAATGGTTTGACCGCCATCGCCGTTGCAGTTGATGACCGTGCGATAGCCGTTTTCAGCAAAGCCTTCTTTACGCGCATACGCAGCCGCCGCGAGCAGCAGGCGGCCAGCAAGCTCCGCGTCTTCAGGCTGCAGGTCGTTGAGCGTAGCGATCGGTTTTTTCGGTACGAACAATACGTGCACCGGTGCCTGTGGATGAACATCGCGAAACGCCAATAGATGATCGTCTTCGTAGACGATATCGGCGGGGATCTCACGGCGGATAATCTTGCCAAATAAAGTGTCAGCCATCGTGTCGACTCCGTTGTTTCATCGTGAAAAACCATTGCGCGCGCTGGCGCCGGAACATCATCGATCAGGAAATCTCGAGGCGCCCGCCGAATGCGTGCGCCAGAGTGCCGCGATCGATGAATTCCAACTCGCCACCAAGTGGTACGCCGTGCGCCAAGCGGCTGGCGAGTACGCTGTATTGCCGGGCGATCTGGCCAAGATGATGCGCCGTTGCCTCGCCTTCGACGGTGGGATTGGTAGCGACAATCAACTCGCGCACTTCGCCCTCGCCAAGGCGTCGCGCGAGCAGGTCGAGACCGAGCTCCTGCGGACCGAGTCCATCCAAAGGTGATAATCGGCCGAGGAGCACGAAATAGCGTCCACGGAAACCCGTGGCCTGCTCGATCGCGAGTTGATCGACGGGCGACTCCACCACACACAGCAGGCTGTCGTCGCGCGCGGCGCTGGTACACAGCGGGCACACCGGCTCCTCACTGAAGTTGCGGCAGCGCGCGCAATTGCCGATCCGTTCGCTTGCCTCCTGCAGTCGTTCGGCCAGCCGACGCGCACCATTGCGATCGCGTTCAAGCAGATGAAACGCCATGCGCTGCGCCGTCTTGTTGCCAACGCCGGGCAACACGCGAAGCGCTTCGATGAGTTGGGCGAGGAGCGGGGAGCTGGACAAGTGCAGATCAAACCGTGCAAGGGGGGGGAGGGAATGGCAAAGAGGCCGATGGGTTCAACCTTTCCGACAACTGCGGCCTGCCACGTCATTATGCCAGCAGCAGCTTTCAGCAGCGGAGACAGAAAGGAAAAGCCTGCAACCGAGTGACTTGGTAACCGTGACGTTCTGACACTCCTCGGCAGCCGACCGATGCTCGAGACTGCTGCAGCATCACCAGGCGACTCACATCGCATGCCTGCTGATTGGCGGCTGGGCCGATGCAAAAATCTTTGATGCACATTCTGCCATGACTACCAGGCGCTCAAGCACTGGCATCACCGCCTTGCGTCCAATTACCCAACCATGGCCGCGCAACCTGGTCCTCAGAACGGCAGCTTGAATCCTGCAGGCAGAGTCATGCCCCCGGTTACTGCAGCCATACGCTCTTGCGTGATCTCGGCTACTTTGTTCACAGCATCGTTGCATGCCGCAGTGACCAGATCCTCGAGCATCTCCACGTCGTC
>JANMSL010000155.1:0-9804 GCA_031389245.1 Lysobacterales bacterium
TCCAACAGATGGGCGAGGGACTGTTGCTAACCGAAGTGATGGGGCAAGGTGTCAACACCGTCACCGGCGACTACTCGCGCGGTGCTGCCGGATTCTGGGTCGAGAATGGTGCCATTGCCTATCCGGTCGATGAGATCACCGTCGCCGGCAACCTGCGTCAGATGTTCCAGGACATCCAGGCTGTTGGTACTGATGTCGATACGCGATCGCATATCCTGACTGGCTCGATTCAGATCGGGCGCATGATGATCGCGGGTGCTTGATTCCGACCGGCAACTTTCAGCGGGAACCAAGTCCGGTTCAGCATTGAGGAGCTGCTGCGCTGTTCATTAATGATTTGCTCAGCCATTGCCGGCTACTTTGCGCGGGCCTTCAAGGGGAAGCAAATATGCGCGCAAAGTTTGTCTGGCTGTTGATCGCGTTGTCCGCACTTTCAACGCAGGCTCATTGTGCTCCACGCCCGGAGCAAATCGAAGCAGTGCGCAGTGCGCTGCGTGCAGGGAATATCGAGTCCGCGACGGAGGCTGCGGACAGCGCGATCACAGCGCTGCCGGGCGCTGCCGATGCCTGGTACTTCGCAGCGGTTGCTTATGGGCAGATGGCGCAGACGGCCAGCATCTTCAGCAAGCTGTCGTGGGCCAAGAAGTGTCTGCATGCCTATGAACAGGCACTGGTCATTGACCCCGGGCATATCGAAGCGAATATGGAGTTGCTTCAGTTCTACTTGGTGGTTCCGGGCATGGCCGGCGGTAGCCGCGAAAAGGCCGACGCACAAGTAGCCCGAATTGCCAAACTTGATGCCGGTTGGGGCTACGCGGCGCGCAGTCGTGTCGCTCGCATCGACAAGGACGAGGTCGCATACGAACGCGAGGCAAAGTCGGCGATCGCGGCCAGTCCTGGCGAGGCGCGGCACCGTGCTGGTTATGCACTCATGCTCGCCAACAAACAACGCTGGGACGACGCCTTTCGCGTCGTCGACGAAGGCCTGGTCGCCGCTCCCGATGACCCGCGGCTCAACTATCAGATCGGGCGACTGGCGGCGCTGTCGGGCAAGCAACTGGAACGCGGATTGATGGCGTTGGAGCGCGCGAACAAAACGCCGATCAAGCCAGACGACTATTCCGAAGGCGCGATGCTGTGGCGGCGCGGACAGATCCTGGAAAAGCTGGGTCGGGGCAACGAGGCGCTGCCGGATTACCGTCGCGCGCTACAGCTGGAACCCACCTTGAAGGAACAGGTTGCGCTGGACATCGAACGGGTGCAAAAAGGCTGAGGCCGTGCGCAGGGGAAGGGCGACTATCGGGATCGACTTCAACGCGGACCGGCATTCGCCGAGTTGGCGCGCGGTCGACCCGCTGCGGGATCAGCTCAGCCGATCTACCGCGTAATGCACCAAATCGCGCAACGCTTCAGCTGGCGCGCCGAAACCGTCAAGCAGCTCAATCGATTCTTTGCGCAATGCTTCGGCCATGACGCGCGACGCTTCCATTCCGATGATCGAGGGATAGGTAGGCTTGTCCAACGCCAGGTCGGCGCCTTGGCGCTTGCCGATGATCTGCGTATCGCCTTCGATATCGAGAATGTCGTCGCGAATCTGGAAGGACAGGCCGATCCTGGCCCCGACGTCGTGCATCGTCTGCAACTTATGCGCATGTGCATTGCCGCTCGCCAGTGCACCCAGCACAACGGCAGCGCGAATCAGCGCTCCGGTTTTATAGGCATGCATGCGTTCAAGTTCAATGGGTGACAGTCTCTGCCCGACTGCGTCGAGGTCAAATGCCTGCCCGCCGGCCATGCCGTGGGCGCCGCAGGCCGTGGCCAGCGTGCGCAGCATGGTGAGCTGCGTCGCGGCCTCGGCTCGAGTCTGCCCATCTTTGGCCAGAACTTCGAACGCCAAGGCTTGCAGCGCATCGCCAGCGAGAATCGCGGTAGCCTCGCCGAAAGCGATGTGACAAGTCGGTTTGCCGCGACGCAGGTCATCGTTGTCCATCGCCGGCAAATCATCGTGGATCAGCGAATAAGCATGGATGATTTCGAGCGCTGCGGCGCTCGCATCTGCGCTCGCTGCATTGCCACCAAAACACTCGGCCGTAGCATAGGCGAGCAACGGACGCAGTCGCTTGCCGCCTCCCAGCACGCTATAGCGCATCGCTTCGTGCAGACGCGCGGGTGGCTGGTGGGCCGGAGGCAAGGCGTGATCCAGAACAACCTCGACGCGCGCGGCCCAAGCCAACAGCTTGGGGGTCAGATCAGGGCGTATCGGGATCAAAGGGAATCGCGCTGTTCGGGTCGTTGGGGTCCATCAACATGCGCACGCGCAACTCGGCCTGCTCCAGCGTACCCTGACAATTGCGGTACAACGAAACGCCTCGTTCGAATGCCTGTAGCGACTCATCCAGGCTCATGTCGCCCTTTTCCATTCGACCCACGAGCTGTTCGAGCTCGTCCAGTGAACGCTCGAAGTCGGCGACTTTTGCCGAAGGCGTGGCAGGCGTTGGGTTGGCAGCGGACATGCCGCGCAAGTTAACTGGAACTAGCCAGCGCCGCAAGGCGTTAACCGCGATAGGTGAGTGCGTTTTCGCGGCAGCGATCGTCGAACACATGCATTACCTGCACTGACCGCGTTGAAAATGACAGCTGCGCCGCTCGCGGACACCGGTTGCAAAGATTGGTCAAAACGCGGCGTCAAAAGCCACCTCGCCGGAGATACCGAGTTGGTAGCTGGCCACCCGTCGCTCGAAAAAGTTGGTGAGTTCTGGTACGTCCTGCAGATCCATGAAAGTGAAGGGATTGTGACTGCGATAGACCGGCGTCATACCGAGCGCAGCGAAGCGTTGATCGGCAATGAACTCCAGATACTGGCGCATCGATTTCGAAGACAGCCCCATGACGCCGCCGCTCAACAGATCCTCAGCGAATGCGGTTTCACACTGGATTGCCTGCTCCATCATCTGGCGCACCTCAGTTTCAAGTTCGACGCTGAAGAGATCAGGTTCCTCGCGCCGCACGGCATCGATCACCGCAAACGCAAAACCCATATGCGCGCTCTCGTCCCGGAACACCCAGTTGGTACCCGAGGCCAAGCCGGGCAGCAGGCCACGTGAGCGCAGGTAGAACACGTACGCGAATGCGGCGAAAAAGAACAGGCCTTCAATGCAACAGGCAAAGCAAATCAGATTGAGCAGGAACTGACGTCGTTCACCCTGGGTGTTCAACCGATCCAGGCGATTTATCGAATCCATCCAGTGGAAGCAGAAATCGGCCTTGCGTGCGATCGACGGCACGCTGTCCACGGCGTCGAACGCAGCGCGACGCTCGTTCGGATCGGGGATGTAGTTGTCCAGCAAGGTGAGGTAGAACTGCACATGCAGCGCTTCTTCGTACAATTGTCGCGACAGATACATGCGCGCCTCAGGCGCGTTGATGTGTCGATACAGGTTCAGCACCAGATTGTTGGCGACAATTGAATCTCCGGTGGCGAAGAACGCCACCAGACGCTGAATCAAGTGTCGATCAGCCGGGCTCATCTTGCGCGCCAGGTCGTTTACGTCGATCGAGAAATCGACTTCGTCCACGGTCCAGGTGTTCTTGATCGCGGCCTTGTACATCTCGAAGAATTCCGGATAGCGCATCGGCCGTAGCGTCAGGTCGAAGCCCGGCATCAGCAGCGCACTGCCGGTGTCAATGAGAAAGGGAGCAGTCACTGGCACGCCTCGCAGGATTCGGGATTTTCCAGCGAGCAGATCACTGCGCTGACTGATTCGCTCGGTGCAAACGAGGCAATGGTCGCCTTGGCGATCCGCGTGGCGGGGCGTGAGCGCAGGTAATAGGTGGTTTTGATGCCGCGCTTCCACGCGTGCATGTACATCGAGCTCATGGCACCTACGTTTGGCGTGCTCATGAACAGATTCAGTGACTGGCTTTGGTCGATGAACGCTCCGCGTTCGGCCGCCATCTCGATCAAACTGCGCATCGGAATTTCCCATGCGGTGCGATACACCTCGCGTAGTGACTCGGGCAGTTCGACCAGTGCCTGGATCGAACCATCAGCGAGCTTGAGCTGGTCGCGCGTGCGCTGCGTCCACAGTCCCAGCGCCTTGAGCTCGGCGACCAGGTAACGGTTGATCTGCAGAAAATCGCCAGAGAGCGTTTCGCGCTTGAACAGGTTCGATACCTGCGGCTCGATGCACTCGTAGCATCCGGCGATCGACGCGATGGTGGCGGTGGGCGCGATCGCGATCAGCAGGCTGTTGCGCAGACCATGCTGGCGAATTTCGGCACGCAGCGCATCCCAGCGAGCGGGATCGCTGGGGGTGACGCCCCAGGCATCGAACTGCAATTCGCCCCGTGCCGCGCGCGTGTCCGGGAAGGCCGCATGCGCGCCATGCTGGCGGGCCAGCTCGACTGAGGTCGTGAGTGCGGCAAAGTAGATTTCCTCGCTGATACGCGCACTCAGTAAGCGCGCGACGGGGCTGTCGAAAGCTTCGCGCAGCAAGAACATCACGTCCTGCAAGCCCATCAGACCCAGACCGACTGGACGCCAACGCTGGTTCGAATCGCGTGCGCTATCGATCGGATAAAAATTGAGATCGATCACCCGATCCAGACTACGCACCGCAGTACCTACGTTGCTGCTCAGACGGGCAAAATCGAACTGGCCGAACAGTTGTTGCTGCTGCGCTGAATCCGGCGCGTTCAGCGTCACGTATCGGGCCAGGTTGATCGAGCCGAGGTTGCACACTGCAGTCTCTTGCGCGCTGGTCACCTCGAGGATCTCAGTGCACAGATTGCTCAGGTGCACCACATTGCCCGGTTGGCCGGTCTGATTGCACTTGCGGTTCGAGGTGTCCTTGAAAGTCATCCAGCCATTACCGGTTTCGCCCAGCGTGCGCATCATGTGCGCGTACAGATCGCGTGCACGCAGTTGCCTGATGGCGAGTCCGGCAGATTCCGCGGCCAGATAGGCGGCATCGAATTGCCCACCAAATAGATCGGTCAGCTGCGGCACGGCTTTTGGATCGAACAGCGACCATGTTGCGTCGGCTTCGACGCGGCGCATAAACTCGTCCGGGATCCAGTGCGCCAGGTTGATGTTGTGCGTGCGTCGTGCCTCATCGCCGGTGTTGTCACGCAACTCCAGAAATTCCTCGATATCGGCGTGCCAGGTTTCCAGATAGACGCAGGCCGCGCCTTTGCGCTTGCCGCCCTGGTTGACCGCAGCGACCGAGGAGTCGAGTGTTTTCAGCCAGGGTACGATGCCGTTGGATTGGCCGTTGGTGCCCACGATCAGCGAGCCGCGCGCACGCACGCGCGAAAAACTCACGCCGATGCCGCCTGCGAACTTGGACAGTCGCGCGATGTCCTTGTATTTGTCGTAGATCGCGTCCAACGAATCGGCGGGTGAGTCGAGCAGGAAGCAGCTGGAAAGTTGTTCGCGCTGTGTCCCGGCATTGAACAGCGTCGGCGAACTCGGCAGGAATTCCAGCGCCGAATACAGTCCATACAGCTCCAGCGCATCGGCCACGTTTTCGGCCAGCGCGCAGGCGATGCGCATCCAGAACTGCTGCGGGGTTTCGACCACCCTTCGCGTTTGTGGATGCCTCAACAAGTAGCGGTCGTACAGTGTGCGCAGACCAAAATACTCGAACAAATCGCTGCGCCGCGGATTGATCGCATCGTTGAGCTTGCGCGCGTTTACTTGTGCGAAGTCGCGCAAGCGCGTATCGATCAGGCCGAGTGCAAAACCACGCTCGATGGATTGACTGAAGGCGTGGATGCCATCGCCAGTGACTTCCTTTTCAATCACCGTGTGCAGCATGCGCGCAGCCAGGCGCGCGTATTCCGGATCTTCGGCTATCAGTGCCGCAGCGGTCTGGATCGACAACTGATCGAGGTCACGCGTGCTCGCGCCATCGTAAACGCCCTGGATCGTTTTGGTCGCAACGCGAACGGCGTCGACATGGACGAGCCCGTCGCAATGGCGCGCAATCGCGCGCACGATCTTGTTGAGATCGACGGACTCCAGACGCCCGTTGCGCTTGATCACGCGCATTGACGTCAGTACGTCACCCTCGGCGGTTCCGGGCGCGGAGTTGAGCAGTGGTTCGAGCATGGCCAGTTCTCCAGTCGTGAAACGGGAGACGCCAGAACACGCGCGAGCACGTGTCACTGGTTTCGCCTCCCACGGGCGAAACTTTGGCATCGCATTCGCGTGACGGAGCCAGTCGGACAGCGCACAAGGGCGCAATCCGCGCTGGCGTTCCTCCCGAGAGAACGCTGCCGCTTCACGCATCGACCGAAAAGCATCGGCCGACGCATGGCAGTGGCAGGTCTTCGGACTCGTGGACGCGGGCAAATCGCCCACCTAATCCGGATCGCTTCCCAGCGCCTAGTGCGCCAGTGCCTCTGATCCGTTTCGTTTCCACATACCGCTGCGGGGCAGCGCCGGATTCTCACCGGCTTCCCTTACGCCTGGGCGTGACCCCGGGCACCACGTACGGGACACAGCATATAGCGGCGAGTTGAGTGAGGCAACACTAGATATTGTGATCGGGAACAACTTTCGGGGTGTGTTCTTAGTACGAAGCAGGGGACGTCACGTTTGCCAGACACGGCGCGGATTAACCGGAATTCAGTCAAGCGCCCGGCGCATGCTGATGTCGGAGCGACGATAAATGCTGCCTGTGGCCGATACGTGCGTGAAACCGAATCGCACATACAGCGCAATCGCGTTCTTCAATGAAGAGTGTGTATCCAGCACGAGTTCGCTCGCGCGCAACTGCCTGGCTGTGTCGATCGCGGCCTGCATCAGCAGCGCCCCGATGCCGCCGCCGCGCTGGTCCTCGCGCACTGCCATCTTGGTCAACTCCAGCACACCAGGGCGGACCGGCTTCAAAGCGACGCAGCCGATTGCCTGCTCATTGCTCAGCGCAAATAAAATCGCGCCGCCGGGATCAATGATGCTGTGCTCGGGCTCCAACAGGGTTTTGCGGTCTGCTTCTTCAACTTCGAACAGCTTCTCGATCCAACTGAAATTCAGCGCGGCAAACGCCGTCGCCAGTTCCGGTCGATAGCCGCAAATGTGGATGGAGGCCGGAGTCATTGGACAGGCCTTGGCGCAATGTCGCCTGTTGCATTGGTCGCGGGCATTGGCGCGGCACTGTCGCTGCGTCGCCCCGGCCACAGCACCAACGCTACGCCGACCAGCACCAGGCTGCTCGCAGCGATTGCGCTGCTTTCAATGCGCTCACCCAGAATCCATGCACCCAATGCCATCGCCACCACCGGGTTGACCAGAGAGTATGTGGCGACTGCCGAGGTCTGCACTTTGGTCACCAACCACAGGTAGGCGCTGAACGCGACAATGCTGCCGAATACGGCAAGATAGAGCAGGGCACCGATCGCGGTCGGAGTGAAATCCGTCCATTCCAATTCTGACCATTCACCAAGTACCAAGGCGCACAGTGCCTGAAACCCTGCGCCTACCAGCATCTGCGCGCAGGCGAATGCGCCGAGTTGACCGGGGCGGACGGCGTGTCGCTGTACCAGCGTGCCGATCGCCCAGCCAAACGTCGCGATGAGGATCATAAAAGTCGGCAAGATTGCACCGGCGCCATCAAAGCGTCGCGTTTGCGCCACGATCAGCACCACACCGAGCAGACCGATCGCGCTGCCAATCAAATTCTTGATGCTGGGTCGTCGGCGCGCAAACGCCACGCTATCAAAAAACATGATCCACAACGGCAATGCGGCCACCAGCAACGCGGCGATGCCGGAGGGCACGGTCTGCTGTCCCCAGATCACAAAGCCATTACCGATGCCCGAGAGCAGCACGCCTGCGATTGCTGCTGAAGGCCAGTGCAAACCGGCGAGCGGGCGCGCCTGTCGAATCCTCAACATGGCATACATCAACGCAGCAGCCAGTCCAAAGCGCAACGCGCCGCTGGCGAAAGGCGGCACGCTGCGAACCACCAGCGCGATCGCGAGATAGGTCGTGCCCCAGATCAGATAGATCGAGGCAAACGCTGCGACCAACACAGATGCACGGGGCTTGTTCATGGCGCAAGCGTATTGCCCGATCGCATAATGATACAGACTCACTTTTTGATGATTTGCACTGGTACAGTTATCTGCCACAGTTTTTCCACGAATGGCAGGAGCCAGCCGTGCCCGAGACCGAGTCGCTCTACGAATCCCTGGCGCTGCAGTTGCATCGGCGCATTCACAGCGGCGTGTTCAGAGCCGGCGAGCGCGTGCCTTCGGTGCGCACCATGAGTCGTCAGGCCGGCGTCAGCATTGGCACTGTCGTGCAGGCCTACCAGCAGCTGGAAGCACAGGGGGTGATCGAAGCGCGTCCGCAGAGCGGTTACTACGTGCGCGCGGCGCGGTTGCCAGGTATCGGACCAGCGCGGCAGCGTGCGGCGCCCAAACCGCGCAGCCTGTCGCGCAGCCTGCTCGATCAAGTGCTGTCGGTGTATGCCCGTGACGATCTGGTGCCGTTGCATTCCGCCACTCCAGCGCCATCGCTGTTGCCAACGCAACTGATCGCAGGGATTTCGCGCGACCTGCTCAAGCGGATTCCAGATCGCATCAGCGGCTACTTGCATCCACCCGGGTTGCCTGCCCTGCGCTTGCAGGTTGCGCGGAGGCTGAGTCTTACCGGGGTGGAAGTCGATCCGGATGACGTAATGATTACCGCCGGGGCCATGGAAGCGATCACGCTCAGCCTACAAGTGTTGACGCGGCCGGGCGATGCGGTTCTGGTCGAACGGCCCACCTATTACGGACTGATGCAGGCGATCGAAGCGCGCGGGTTGAAGGTCGTTGAGATTCCCAATTGCTGTGACGATGGTCCCGACCTTGAACTGGCGTTGAGGGCTCTGGCGACACAGCCGATTCGCGCCGCGGTGCTGATTCCGAGCTTCAGCAATCCCAGCGGCGCAACCATGCCTGACGAAGCGCGTCGGGTACTTGCCCAGGCCTGTTCACGCCATGGCGTGCCAGTGATTGAGGACGATGTGTACGGCGAACTTGGCTTCGATGGGCGCCGCCCGATACCGATGAAGGCCTACGAAGGCGACAAGGGCGGTGTGATCCTGTGCGGCTCGGTGTCGAAGATCATGGCGCCGGGGTTGCGCATCGGCTGGACCGTCAGTACGCGCTGGCGTGAGGAGCTGATTCGCGCCAAGGCCTTTACCTCGTGTTCGACCCCAACGCTATCGCAGTACGTCGTGGCCGAGATGCTGACCGCTTCGAACATCGAGCGCCCGCTGCGACGATTGCGCGCAGAACTGGCTGCAAACGTCGGGCGATTTCATGAGGCCATCGCCAATCACTGGCCGAAAGGTACTTGCGTCTCAAGGCCGCGCGGCGGCGTGGTGTTGTGGGTGCAACTGCCGTCGGGGCACGATGCCCATCTATTGTTCGAACGCGCACTCGAGCATGGAATCGGCATCATTCCCGGCACTTTGTTCTCTGCCAGCGGCGCCTATCGCGATTGCGTGCGGCTCAGTTGTGCTGGTGTGTGGGATAGTCGCACCCAGTCGGCGTTGAGCAAACTGGGCCGACTGGCGACGACATGATGGTCGAAAGACCGGCTCGCGGCAGGCCTGTTCGAGCGCAACCACATCCGCGCACAGGTGCGGCGCGCGCGAACCGGATTCACCTGCGCTTGGAAAACGCAGGCGACCCAAGTGGATTTACGGCACCGACTGATCGTTCTGAGCGGTGAGTCGGTCGCTCAACTCCTGAGCGGTCTGATAACCGCCGAGGAAGCTGCCATCAGCGGCCAGGATGGTGGGCGTG
>JANMSL010000169.1:0-2618 GCA_031389245.1 Lysobacterales bacterium
CGCGTCGATCGGATAGTCGGCCCCACATAGGTGCAAACAGAAAGAGCGCGAACGTGTAGGCCGCGGTCAGCAGTCCCGTGTGCCGGGAAACCTGCGCAGGGTCGACACCCGATCCCAGCAGCCGCTCGATCAGGTCGGGCAGAAGCGGGAGCGCTACGCCATAGCCGACCGACACCACAAACACCGCGAGCATCAATGCCGCCATCGTGGCAATAGGCAAGTTTTTTGAAGTCGCCGGTACGTTACTCACTTCTGCACATCCTCATTGATCTGCGGGACCACTGCGATCACTTGCTCCGCGCGCGTGCCGGCCGCGTAGCACAGGAACCCGAGCAGCCAGGCAATCGCCGGCGCCAATAGCAGCCATTTGAAATCCGAGTCGAGCACGAAGTTGGTCACGCTCATTGTTACCACCGTGAGCACGCCCGCAATGCCAAGCGCGGCGGCGGTTCCCTGAAGGTATTGCGGAATCGCACGCACACTCACAAAAATAGTCAAGACCCCGCTCCCCGCGATAAATCCGCCCATCACGGTGAACACATTTCGCAGCCACGGCGCCAATTGCGGCAAGAGCATCTCAACCTGAATTGCGCTCGACCCCAAATAACGAAGGTCCTCCGGCAACAATGGCGGACGTGCAAACATGAAATATCCGCCCAGACCCACCAGCCAGATCCCGCATGCAACAAAGATCCACATCGAAAGCCGGCGCAGCGCGCTTTGCCCATTCATGTCGCGGTGTTCCGCATGGCGAGAATCATCGTTCGTCCCTATAAGTGAGGAACGGACAAAGTGTTCCCGGTCGACCGATCCAATGCGGTTTCGTGCGGGCGGCGCGGGTCGCTGGTTTCTTCGCTGCATGATAAAAAGTGAAGGTAGATAACCGCACTCAGCAGCGAGGCGAAGAAACACCACACCGAGATGAACCAGGTCGCATAGAAGTAGTAGACCGCGCCAAAGGACAACAGCGCCAGAACGCCGAAGGCCTTCACCATTCGGTGCGTGGACAGAACCGGGCTGACAGTGGTCGACAGTAGATACAGCGTCATCACCGCCGCCGCAAAGAAATGTGGTGAGACGTACTCGATATGCTGACCTGTCGGCCTGGATGCAATTGGAAAAGCGGCCAAAATGTACAGCAGGTAACCGCCTACAGCGATGCCGGCGGCAACGAACGCAATCAACACCCGACGGCGCCGCCCCGGTGGCTCGACCAGAAATACAGCAACGGGGACATAGGCCGGCCACAGCACATGGGAAAAAAAGGAATACAAATGGGTCATGACCGTATTGAGTAACGGCGCCTCATATTGAAACGTCAGCCAGATCACGCCTTCACTCAACTGCTGGATCGCAAACAGCAGTGGGATCGCGGCGAACGCCCACTCCCGCGGGCGCCTCGCCGACTTCAGCGTCAGCGCGCCAAGTCCGAGAAGGACGGCACTCGCGGAGAAGCTCGCCATGGCCGAAAAGCACATTCAGTTCACTCCCATGAAACGGCCGGTCATGCCGTGGCTCCCGATGGAACCGGCGGCACCGCTGCCGGTGCATTGGCTGACTCCACACTCTTGCCACCGGCCAGCTTGGTGCGCTTAAGCATCAACGCATTGATCGCCACCACCAAGGTACTGCCGGACATCGACATCGCTGCAACCTCCGGACTCAGCACGAATGGATAGAACACACCGGCCGCGAGCGGGAACGCGATCGCGTTGTAACCCACCGCCCACCAAAGATTCTGATGCATCTTTCGCAGCGTCACGCGCGACAGTTCGAGCGCATCGACAATGTCATACGGGTCGCTTTTCATGAGCACAACATCCGCGCTTTCCATCGCCACATCGGTACCGGCGCCAATGGCAAACCCGACGTTTGCCTGGGTCAGCGCCGGTGCATCGTTGACGCCGTCGCCCACCATCCCGACCTTTTTGCCCGTGGCCTGCAGTTCCTTCACCTTCTCGGCCTTCTGGGCCGGCAACACATCGGCCAGCACACTATCGATGCCGAGATCGGCAGCGATGCGCTTTGCGGTGGCCAGGTTGTCGCCAGTCAGCATCACCACTTCGATGCCGCGTTCGCGCAGCTTTGCCACCGCGGCCTTGGAGGTCGGCCTGATCGCATCTGCAATGGCGATGAGGCCGATCACGCGAGCGGCCTGCGACACATGGACAACGGTGCGGCCGTCTCCCTGCAGGCGGGTGGCTTCGGCCTCCAGGGGACCGAGTACCAGCTTTTGCGTATCCATTAGCAGACGGTTGCCGAGGAACACCGTTCCGCCGGCGGTTTCGGCGCGCGCACCCATGCCGTCGAGGCTCTCGAAGCCTGTCGGTGCCGCGACGGTGAGGTGTGCCGCCCGGCGCAAGACGGCCTGTGCCAACGGATGGTCGGAGCCTTGCTCGGCCGCGGCGGCGGCAGTCAGCAGCACGTCCTCGGTGACCCCTTCCGCCAGCACGATTTCCACCACCTCTGGCTGGCCGACGGTGAGCGTACCGGTCTTGTCGAAGACGATGACGTTAAGCTTGGTGGCGTCTTCGAGCGCGGAAGCGTTCTTGAACAGAATACCGTTCATCGCCCCGAGGCCGGTGCTCACCATCACTGCCATCGGTGTGGCGAGTCCC
>JANMSL010000511.1:0-12461 GCA_031389245.1 Lysobacterales bacterium
GCGCGGCGACATCCACCGTCCAGGCAGAATGTGCCGCGATCAGCAGCAATGCGGCCGAGTACCAAGGCCATATCCAGTCGCGATTGGCGCCCAGTGGCCACGGCAACAGAACGATCCAGCACAGCAACAGATAAAACGGTAGTCGTGAACGATCCGCTGATCCGCGCTGCGGCATCAGTCGTGCTCCGCGCGGCCAAGCGGCAATGTCGGCGCAGCGACGCTCGCTGCCAGCGTGCGCCCACACCAACGGCCACTGCGATCGGCGCTGCGCATCAGCCAGTGATGGCTGAATGCCATCACCAGAAACGCTGCCGCCATTGCCGGCTCAGGCCACGACGCCCGCGTTGCTGCAATCGCCACCACCACGCAAACAAATGCTGCCAGCATCAGGATCAGCCAGGCTTTGCGCGCCGACACGCCGGCGCGCAATAACATGTGGTGCAGATGGCGCTGGTCCGGTTGGAATGGCGAGAGCCCCTCAGAAACGCGACGCCACATCACTGACACCGTGTCGATGAGCGGCACGGCATAAAGCCAAAGTGCCACCACCGGTGCAAAGGCGCGGTCTGCGCCTTGACTGAAGGCCACCAACATCCATGCGACGAATGTGCCCAGCAGCAGACTACCGCCATCGCCGAGGTAGGCACGCGCGGAACGCAGCAGCGGCACGTTCCAGAGCATGAACCCCAACACCGCGCCCAGCACCGTGGCCGCGATCTGCACGTGCGGCGCGAACGCGTGCCCCAAAGCAAGAAAGATCGCGCCGCCCAATGCCAACACCACCATGCCAGCGGCCGCACCGTCCATGCCATCGCTCATGTTGCAGGCATTCATCACGCCGACGACAGAGAAAATACTGAGAGGCAGCGCGAACCAGCCAAGACGCACAACAACTTCGCCATCGAACAGGGCACCCAAATCGGTCAGCAATGTATCGCCGGCCAAGCCAAGCGCCATCGCCACTAACGCCTGGGCCAGCAAACGCGTATGCGCGCCGAGACGAATACGATCATCAGCAAGGCCAATCAGCAACATCGCGAATGCGGCAGCCAGCAACACGCGTTGCGCGCTCGGCAACGAGGTCGTGCTGAAGCCGAGCACGATTGTGATCGTAACGGCAATTGCCAGCCCGCCGACCATCGCGACCGGTTCGCGGTGATGCTTGTGTCCGCCGGGGTGATCAATCATTCCCAGCGCGCCGGCAAAATACGCAAGTGCCCAGGTCAGCAACGCACTACAGATTGCTGCGAGCGCGATCCACTCAACGCGCATGATGAGCACCGAGCAGCGAGACAGCGTCACGCATCATCGCAGTGCCGCCAGCACTCACGCGCGCTGTGCGGCAAACCACCGGTACACCTCTTCAATTCCGCGCCGCAGGGGAATACGGGCAGTCCACCCCATCGCAGCCAGACGACTGACATCCAGCAACTTTCGGGGTGTGCCATCGGGTTTGCTCTGGTCGGTGTCAATGCGTCCGTGGTAGCCGACTATTTCAGCCACCAACTGGGCAAGTTCGAGAATGCTGATATCGCTGCCAACGCCGACGTTGATCGGCTCCGCACTCGAATAGCCATCCATCAGAAAAACGACGGCATCAGCCAGATCGTCAACATGCAGAAACTCTCGCAGCGGCGTGCCACTGCCCCAGATCGATACTTCGGCATCTCCACGCTGGCGCGCCTCATGAAACTTGCGGATCAGCGCCGGTAGAACGTGCGAAGTCTTCAAATCGAAGTTGTCGCCAGGACCGTACAGGTTGGTAGGCATGACACTGATCGCATCGAATCCGTATTGGCGTCGATACGCCTGACACATCTTGATGCCTGCGATTTTCGCAATCGCATACCACTCGTTGGTCGGCTCCAACGGCCCGGTGAGCAGGCTGTCTTCGCGCAGGGGCTGCGTTGCCAGCCGCGGGTAAATGCATGACGATCCCAGGAAACACAGTTTACGTATCCCATGCTGCCAGGCCGCATGGATGACGTTGGTCTGGATCTCGAGATTCTCACGCAGGAACTCGGCTGGCTGCGTGTCATTGGCAAGAATGCCGCCGACCTTGGCCGCCGCGAGAATCACGTACGCCGGCTTTTCGTTTGAAAAAAAATGCCGCACGCTGGACTGCTCGGTGAGATCCAGCTCGAGACGCGAACGCAGC
This sequence comes from Lysobacterales bacterium, assembly GCA_031389245.1. Classification (GTDB taxonomy): domain Bacteria; phylum Pseudomonadota; class Gammaproteobacteria; order Xanthomonadales; family Ahniellaceae; genus 0-14-3-00-62-12. The sequence goes on from JANMSL010000511.1 coordinate 2,159, forward strand.
AGCAGGTTCGTCGCGCCATCGGCCTGCAATCGACGCACGATCGCGGCCCCAACCAGGCCGCGATGTCCAGCGACGAAGATGGGTGCCTCACGATCGAAGCGCAGTTCACTCATGATGCACCGGTACATGGAAGCCGGCATCGTTGACCATCGCGTCGCGTCGCGCCAGGCCCAGATCGGCGGCCATCATTTCCCGCACCAACTGTGCGAACGAGGTCTGCGGCGTCCAGCCGAGCTTCTCGCGCGCCTTGCTCGGATCGCCCAATAACGTGTCCACTTCCGCCGGGCGAAAATAGCGTGGGTCGATAGCTACAATGCGTTGACCTGGCTTCATCGACGACGAGGCGGGCGCCGAGGCGACTATTCCGTGCTCGTTGTGATCACAACCCTGCCACTCAATCGTGACCTCAATTTCTGCCGCCGCCTGCGTAACGAAATCGCGCACCGCGTGTTGTGTGCCGGTGGCGATCACGAAGTCTTCGGGAATTTCCTGCTGCAGCATGCGCCACATCGCATCGACGTAGTCACGGGCGTGACCCCAATCACGACGTGCACCGAGATTACCGAGATACAGACAATCCTGCAGTCCCAGATGCATGCGCGCCAGAGCGCGCGTGATCTTGCGCGTCACAAAGGTCTCGCCGCGCAGCGGCGACTCGTGGTTGAACAGGATTCCGTTGCAGGCGTAGAGGCCATGCGCCTCGCGATAATTCACCGCAATCCAGTACGCATACAATTTGGCCACGCCGTAGGGTGAGCGCGGGTAGAACGGCGTGGTCTCGCGCTGTGGCGTTTCCTGCACTTTGCCGTACATCTCTGATGTGGACGCCTGATAGAAGCGCGTCTTCGCCTGCAAGCCAAGGATTCGGATCGCCTCAAGCAGGCGCAGCGTGCCAAGCGCGTCGGAATTTGCCGTGTACTCTGGCGTGTCGAACGACACCTGCACGTGACTCTGTGCACCCAGATTGTAAAGCTCGTCCGGTTGTACCTGTTGCAGTATGCGGATCAGATTGGTCGAATCGGTCAGGTCGCCGTAGTGCAGCAGCAGGCGGCGCCCGTCGACATGCGGATCCTGATACAGATGATCGATGCGGTCAGTATTGAAAGACGACGCCCGGCGTTTGATGCCGTGCACCTCGTAGCCCTTGGCCAGAAGAAGTTCGGCCAGATAGGCGCCATCCTGGCCGGTGATGCCGGTAATCAATGCGCGCTTCAAATAATCCCCCGTGCAACCATTTTATTTCAATATCGGATGTCGGACCTGGTGCCCAACGCGATGGGTAGTTGTGCTGATTGTAATTGCGCTCAAACCCCGATCAGCACGTGACGAGGTCAAGAACAGTGAATCCGACGGTCAGCGTTTTCCCGATCAGGAAAATCACGCCCTGGTAGGAGCGGCTTCAGCCGCGAAGCTTTTGCTCACTCCGACGCCGTAGCAACGGCAAACAGCACCGCCGCTCCGTCACACCCAGTCACCCCAATCCCAGTATTTCTTCCAGCCCAAGGCACACTGCCTCGGCATCGCCCACGTCTGCGCGTCGATAGCGATCCACATCCACGCCCAGTGTGCACAAGGCATGGACGTCGGAAAACGCACTGCCAACGAACAAAACCGGCTTGCCCGAGTCAATGCAGGCGTACACCTTGGACGGCAGCACGTATCCAACGAACGCATCCGCCAAAGTGATCAGATGCACATCGGCCGCCATCAAAACTGCTGGCAACTGCTCCAGCGGACAAGGCGCCGAACGGAATACCGTGACCCCAACCGCGCGCAACGCGGTTTCGGCCTGATCAGCGCGGCCACCGGTAGCATTCAACCAGACACCCGCAACCGCTGGATGCGCCTGTTCAAACAGGGCCATGCCGACCGCGAACGTTTCGTGGTCATGGGCCACGCCCCAGTTGCCCGAATACAGCACGACCTTGCGGCCCTGCAGCGGAGGTGGCAGCGGTGCCGCTTCCCAACCATTGTCAAAACGCACCGGCGATCGATCACGGCGCAATTCAATGCGCGAACGCGGGATACCGCCACTGATCAGTCGCTGGCGCTGATCCTCGGCAATCACCTCCATCACATCAATGCGCCGTCGCCAGAACCAGGTCAGCCGTTCAATCAGCCGCAACCACAGCGGCACCCTGGTCATCGATGCGATCAGACACTCCGGATGAAAATCCGCAATGCGATAACGCAGTCGGCCGCGCAACTTCGATTTGAACGGGGCGATGAAATGCAGTAGATAGGGCGGCGATCCAGTGAACTGGATCTCATCGGCCCCCAGCAACTCGCGGCGCGCCGCCGATAACAGCTTGACGTTGGCCGCTACCGTCCAGCGTGCACGCTGCAACAAGGCACCACGGTCATACAGCGGCATATGGATCCGACGCTCGGTCAATGCACCTTCGCCATACGACACGACCGTCTGCCACGACTTCTGCGAGGAAAGCCCAACCAGGCACACCTCGTGCCCCTGTTCCGCCAACTCACGCGCATGCTGCAACGCATACTGGCCCACGGCTCCAAAGTCGGGTGGCAGCCAGTCACAGAGCATCACAATTTTCATTGGGTCTGGGTCATCGATCGAGTGTCCGCGAAATCAGGTAATCGCCCATGACCAGGATGTCCATCTTCGTACGCAGGAAACAATCCAGCGCTTCGTCGGGACGGCACACCACTGGCTCGTTCTCGTTGAAAGAAGTGTTCAGCACCATTGGCACTCCTGTCAGCGCCGCGAAGGCCTCGATCAAGCGGTAGTAACGCGGGTTGGTATGTCGATACACGGTCTGCAACCGGCCCGAGCCATCGACGTGACAAACTGCCGGAATGCGCGCGCGCTGTTCGGCGCGGATCGGATAGACCTGCATCATGAAAGGCACCTCGCCATCGATCTCAAACCAGTCCGGAACTGCCTCGCGCAGAATCGAAGGCGCGAATGGTCGAAACGATTCGCGCCGCTTGATTTTGAGATTGAGAATGTCCTTGATGTCGGCGCGCCGCGGATCGCAGACGATCGAACGATTGCCGAGCGCACGCGGGCCCCATTCCATCCGGCCTTGAAACCAACCCACCACTTGCCCGTCGGCGATGCACTGTGCCGTGCGCGCGCACAGCATGGTTTCGTCACCGACCAGTTCTACCGAGCATGCGGCAGCTGTGATTTCCGATGCACGATCCTGCAATAGCTGTGCAACCAAGGCCATATCGCATCCCGGACCGAGGTACGCGTGATCCATGACCGGGCCACGCGCACCGCCCAACTCGTGCCACACCGCGTAGGCCGCGCCGATCGCACCACCGGCATCGCCGGCCGCAGACTGCACGTAGAGTGTTTTGAATGGCGTGCTCAGCGTTACCTTGCCATTGGCAACCGAATTCATACCACAGCCTCCGGCCACGCACAGCGCATCGAGTTGATGTCGCTCATGCAGGCGATTGAGCAGATGGAAGAACGCTTCCTCGTACATCGCCTGCACCGATCGCGCGATGTCCTTGTGCTTCTGTTCGAGTGCCTCATCGGAACGGCGCGCCGGGCCAAGCAACTGTTCGAGGGCGGGCGCGAACAACGTGCCCACGGAGGGCGAACCGTTCTCCCACTCATACTCGATTTTCTCGCGCGCATGCCGGAAGTAGCTCAGGTCAAGCCGAAAACTACCATCGCCCTGCAACTGCACAAGCTTGCGTAGCTGCGGCAGATAGTTGGGTTGGCCATAGGGCGCCAGTCCCATGACCTTGTATTCGTCGCCGTAATGTGGAAAACCCAGATACTGCGTCAGTGCCTGGTAGAAGATTCCCAGCGAGTGCGGAAAATAGACTTTGTCTTCGACCTCGATTGCAATACCCCGACCCACACCCCAGGCGGCACTCGCGAAATCGCCGAAGCCATCCACCGAAACAACGCTGGCTTCCGCAAAGGGCGAAACATGAAACGCCGAAGACAGATGCGCAAGATGATGCTCCACCGCATGCACGCGACCGCGAAAAATCTGATCGGGAAAAGTACGCGCGAGATGCACATCCACCCCCTCGCGCTCGCGCTTGTTGCGAATCCGGTCGAGCACCAGACCCAGATCCGGCCGCTTGAGCAAGGTGTAGGCAAGCTTGCGGCCAAGATTGGCCTTGGAATCCTGATTGATCGCCACATGCTCAATCGCCGCGAGCGAAACTCCCGCCTCCGCCAGACAGTAGCGAATCGCCTGACTGGGAAATCCCGCCCAATGCTTGATACGGCGAAAACGCTCTTCCTCAGCCGCCGCGACAATCACGCCATCACGGATCAGGCAGGCTGAGGAATCGCCGTGAAAGGCGTTTAGTCCCAGCACAATCATTCAACCTTGCTCCTGCTCAGCATCAGTTTCAGCAACTCCCATGCGACCAAAGTTTCCGCCACCGCCCGTTCACCGGCATAACGCAGGCCACGCCAACCATCGCGGATACCGCCCCGCCAAATCAACGCGACCGCTGGCGCCAACCATGGGGCAATAATCACCATGCGCCGCGCACGATCCGTCCAGCGCATGTGTCGCAGCGGACGCATCCACAGCCAGCGTGCTTCAAGCACCGCGTATCGCTGTTGATTCTGTAAAAACCTTGCGGCAGGTTTGCGGTCATCGTGCAGGAACTTTTCTTCGAGCAACTCGACCTGGCCTTCCAGCTGCAATCGTTGCGTGTGCCCTTGCTGCTCGTAGCGCCCGCGTTCAGGACGAAACAGCACCGTGCGGCGCGGATACAGGGCGCCTGCCAGCGGTTTTCCATCGACGCAGTAGATGAACTCAACTTCATATCCGGAAACCGGCTGTTCCGGCCGAAGCAAGCCAATCTCCTGCACGCTCTCCGCTGTGACTTGATAATCAGCATCGATAAAAAGTACCCATGGGATCTTTGCAGCGAATTGCTCCAGCGCAAAGTTGCACTGCGCAGCATGCGAGTCGAATGTGCGCACACGCCAATCTACATTGACGAAAGATCGTGCAATCTTCTCGGTCTCGTCGCTGCTGCCACTATCGAGCACGATTACTCGCTTCGCCCAGTTAAGGCAGGCCAATGTTCTGCCGAGATTCGCTGACTCGTTATAAGTGAGGATTATGGGCGTAATCAGCTCCAGCATATCCATTGCCTGCACCTGCTCATTGCGAAATTCGTGCTCATCGTGAAGCGCGACCCTGCGCAATACGCTGATAAAGCCCTGCCATGCGTGATGCAATTGCCGGCCAACTCGCGTGCGACCGCACCCATTGTGCGCCGCGACGGCCGGATTCGCGCGCCACTTCCGGCTCCATCAGAAGCTTTTGTAGCTGAGACTGCAATGCCGCGACGCTATCTTCGATGACCCACCCGGCATCGGCAGCACGCACTGCTTCGGCTGCGCCCACCTGCGGCACCACAATGGCCGGCGTGCCAAGGGCCATCGCTTCGAGCACGACATTGCCGTAATTCTCCGTCATCGACACCATCACCAGTGCCCGCGCACCACGGATGAGGGAACACTTGCGTTCCCCGTCGACGCGGCCGGTAAAACCCACTCGATCGCCCACGCCCAGGTTCTGCGCGCGGTTCTGCAAACTGGGCAAGAGATTCTCATCATCGCCACCGGCGATCACCAGCCGGATCCCGGGTACTGCAGCGATCGCGTCGATTGCCCGCTCGATACGCTTTTTCCAGCTGATACGCCCGAGCATCAACACATAGGGCGGCTGCACATCGCTCGAATCGACGACAGCTTCGGATGCGTCGACACCATTGGGAATGACCTCAAGCATCGCCCGCGTGCTGATTTCGAAGTCGTCAAAGGCGAGGCGCTCTATTCTCGAAGTGAGATGGATCGCAGCAGCACACGCTACCGTGCGACGCTCAAAGAGCTCGATCCAGGCAGTCTTCAGCCACCGACTACGCGCACGCACCAGCTCGTTGACCAGCATGCCTCGCGGCGACAGCACATAGGGCACAGCGTTGCGCGTGGCCGCACGCGAAGCCGCCAACGTCGGCCACAAAAACACGGAGTGCAGGTGCACAACGTCATAGGTCGCGACATGGCGTCGCAGCCAGGTCCGCATCAACGGCGCATAGTACAGACGACGCAGCATTCGACTGGGAAAATAGTGCACGCCAACGCCGTCGAGATTGACACGTGCTCCAAGCGGGACTGCGCTATCGCCGTCACCGTCCACATTGGTCGTGACCACGTCGACGTGATGGCCCTGGTGAGCGAGGGCAACGCAAAGCCGATGCACCGAATAGATCGGACCGCCATAGCGTACTGCAGGAAGGTAGCTGGGCACGACATGAAGTACACGCATGATCAGGAGCCCTGCACCTGCTTTGATCCGAATTGCTGCCGATACAAGTCGCTGACGCTTTCCACTGTGCGCTGGCAGTCGTAGGCATCGATGATGTGTTGGACCTGGCCGGACGTAGGTGGGTTTTCCATCATCGTCGACATTGCCCTGGTCAGCGCCGGGATGTCTCCCACCGGGTAGCAGTGCTCGGGAAAATGGGGCAACACCAGATCTTCTGCGCAGCCGCATGCGGCGCTGACAACACAGGGCAAACCGCTTGCCATGGCTTCATTTACCACCAGGCCCCAGGTTTCCTTGGCGTCGCTCGGCAACACCAGCGCATCGGCCGCCGCGTACGCGCTTGCGATCTCGCTTTGATTCAGAAACCCGACAAAACTGGCGATCGGCCTGTCAGTGTGCTGCAGGTCCAGAAGGCCGACTCCGACTTCGTAGCGAACATCACAGGCTCGCTGCAGCGCTTCACTCAACTCACCAGTGCCCACCCAGAGCATATGCACCTTGCGCTTTGCTTGCGAATCTCGCAATACGCTGAGCGCTGCGACAATATCCAACGGCCGCTTCTTGGCGATAAATTTCCCTACCGACAAGAAACAGAATGCATCGTCCGCAATGCCCCAGTCTTTGCGGATCTGTGCGCGATCAGTTCGCAACATCTGCGCTTCACTCGCGAATCGCTTGTTGTCGATGCAATACGGCGCGTTGATCATTTGGCTTGAGTCATAGCCCAGTCGCAGATAGAACGCCGCATTTGCCTTGCCGATCGTCAAAAAGTAATCCACCTTGTTCAGCAGTCGCCTCAGCATCAGCCACTTCAGCGATTGCTTCATTCCACCCTGATTGCTTCGAAGGTTTGACTCGCCGCGCAACCAGATCTGGATTCCAGCCTTGTCCGCTTCAACGATGGCCTGCCAATACGCCCACACTTGCCAGCCCTGCACCCAAAGCACCTTCACGCCTTGTGCTTTCAACATCTTGCCAAAGCCCGGCTTGAGCTTCAGCCATCCAAATGCATCCTGACGATGCCCGGTGCGCACCGGCAAAAACTCATGCGGATAGCCTTCAAGCAAGTCGATATCCCATGCCAGATCGCGACCAAACCCAGGATCAAATCGATTCTTAAGACCCTGGTCGTTCATGAACATCACTTTGAACGGCACATCGCCGCGCACCGCCAAAGCGCGCCAAATCGGCGTTTGATACTGGATTGGGTGGGTGGTGAGAATCGCCAACATAGGATTTACTTGAACGCGAAGCCCGCACTCTTCATGGTTTGCGCGCCGCGGCACCCTGAGCTGCCTGCACCGAACGGTTGGCGAGCACCGGCAAAGCCAAAAGAAAACCGAGTGACCAGCCGAGGCACAGCAGGATAAAAACATCACCATAGGCTTGGGCTGCAACCGAAAACGTTGCGACATTCGCAGCAATGAAAGCGAGAAGGCCGTAGCCGAAGCGCGCGTGTATCGACGAAGTGGCTGCCAGGTAGCCCAGCACTCGCCAAACATAGCGCGCCATTGCATAAGCAAACCACAACACGACGAGCAACCCAGGAACACCTAGTTCCAGTGTCAGCTTGCCGAGTCCACCTTCTGCAGCACCCCGGTCCAACGCATCGTCTGCTCCAAAGTGCTGAGCGCCCTGACTGCCGGTGCCGAGTCCGGCCCCAAACCAACCGTACTGATCGGTCACCCACACTACCGGCTGTAGTCCAAGTTGCGAGATTCGGTCTGGAATATCTTCGACAACTGAACGCGTTCGTAGCGCGTAGGCTTGGTACAACTGATCCGGCGCAACCGTGAGTTCGTGCGAGCGGAAGCTGCGATCACCAGGATCAGGCTCGACCAGACCGATGATCGCGACATACGAAACCAAGCCAGCGAATCCGATGATTCCTGCAATCTTCGTGGCACCGCGTTGAAACCAGGCAATTAGCACAAAGTAGACACTGATGAAGATTGCAATTTGCACCAGCATCTTGCGCCGACCCGTCAGAGCGCCGATTGCGACCAGAAATATAACCAAGCCAATCGCCAGTAGCAGGCGCGGAATCGAGCGACGCTGACCGACGAGTAACAGGAAAGCGAAGCAAGCAATCGTTGCAGTATGCCAGGCGGCAATTTCGGAAGATCTAAAAAAACCTGCGTACGCCTTCAGCGCCATGCTGACGTCGTAAATTATCAATCCCTCGCCTACCTCGCCGAGGGCTGTCCAATCGACTTCAATGTATTCGAGGTACACGCCGGACAGCGACAGCGATGCGACCAAGACATAGAACCACATCCATCGCGTGATGCCAGTCAAATCGAAGCGCGCTGCGTACTGGTAAGCGAACACGATGGCCGGCAACGGGGCGAAATAGGAAAGCATCCCGATCGCGGTCATTGGCAGACTGCCAAAACGAGCAAACGAATGCGCCGCCTGGATGAGCGCCACGACGACGAACAAGGTAAATGGAGTACCTACCTGCTGATGCCAGCCGCGGATCGAACTGGGTTGCAGCGAAACCCGCGACATCAGCGCCCCTATCCACGCCGCCCCGAACACGACACCTACCAGAACGACAAAATATACCGGCTCGCCGGGGGTGAGTTTGCGCATGGGATCTTGCAACAGCGCAGTAAGCGTGCACAACAACAGTCCGGAGCGCCACGATCCAACTGCCAGCAGTGCCGCGAAGAACAACAAGACAAAGGCTAGCTCAGGAAACACGTTGTACGGCTCCAATCAGCTTTGGCCCGGCAAAATGCAGGCGCAGGGCCCACAGCATGCCTCGCAGTTCCGCCGCCAGGGTGACCGGTATCCACCAAGGTCGACGCAGGTGGTGTCGAGTGATGATCGCTCGCATTGGTCGCATCAGAAAATCCATTATCCAGCGACCGTTAGGACGTATGCGAAGCGCGCAATAGTACGCGCCAACGGCATGATCCGGCTTCCACGTGGTCAGATGATGACCATAGCTGCGGGTGCCACCCGCGGCCACATGCAGATGGTGTAAACAGGCCTCCGGTTCGAAGCGAATACGTCCGTCTGCCGCGCAGAAGCGATGTGCGAATTCAGCCTCGTATCGGTACGCTACGCGGACAAAGTTCTCGTCGAACCCGCCTAGTGCCAAAGCTCGTTCACGGCGCAGAGAAAAATTGCAGCCAATGAAATCTGCAATCCAGGCAGACTTATTGCCGGCAAAACTTGGGTGCTCCAGGATTGAGAAATCTGCGTGCTCTTCCCACGATTGAATAACCCGTCCTGCGATCAATGATCCGGCGTGCGTTTCATGCGCCAGCTGATGCGCCCGTACAAGGAAGGGTTCTGGCGCGATGTCGTCGTCGAGAAACAAAACTACGTCACCGTTCGCCTCTTGAAGGCCGCGATTCATTGCCGCAGTAATCGAAGGTGGTTGCTGTTGGATCCAGCGAATTGCTCCCTGCATTTGAAGCGTCTCGAGTCGTGCGATTGTTTCTGGCTCGTGCTGTTCGGTCTGGTCAATCACCAGAATCTCTCCCGCCGTCTCGGGCAACCTCAGCAAATGGTCCAGCGTCTCAAGCAAAACACGCTCGCGCCTGTAGGTCGGAATCACGATGCTGATGCCTGACCTAACACTCAAGGTGGAGCCCCGCTGGGCAGGACGCTTGCCGACGCAATAAGGTCGAAATCCAGCATCTCAGCTTGCCTCACTGACCGAACAAGTTGCGAGCAGCTTCGTCCGAGCCTGGTTGAAGGCAGACAATACATTGGTCGCAATAGGAGCTTGGAAATCTGCCCATCGTATGCAGCCTCCATCATGAGTTGAGCGGGCGCAAGCCCGTTGCCAGAAGCTGGTGTGCGCTTAGCCCGCCGACGCCTGGCAAGGACAGTGTCAGCCGGTCGAGAAACCGAAGTAACCCAACAGGCGTGAATCGATGCATGTAGCGCAGCTTCATGTGTCCATTGATGAAGGGGGTCTCGAAGTAGCGCGTTTGCGCTTGTTGGTACCCAGCAGCTTGATACAGCTTGCTCAGTTCCGCGGCCCGGTATGC
>JANMSL010000172.1:0-3909 GCA_031389245.1 Lysobacterales bacterium
GTGAGCGCGGCGCAACTCGCTCCGCGACATACGAGCGCACACGTTCGCCGATGGCCTGGGTATTGAAGCGCATGATCAAGTGTTTGTGGTCGAACAGAATCGCGATGCGCAGCTGCGCGGCATGCTGATCAACGAGTTGGAGTTCAGCCCCGATCGGCTGCCGGCAGTGCTGCATTACGACGGCACACCGATCACCGCACGCTTCATCACCCAGGCCATCGGCGAACGTGTGCGCTCGTATGTCGCGGAGCGAGTTGCGCCGCGCTCACCCAGGAGTGGGACATGACCTATCTTGCTAAACCCAAGCTGCATCATCCGACGCTGCCGCAAAACAAGGTGTGCTATACGCGGCGCGACTATGAGGGCAAAATCTCGACACTGTGCGCGGGTTGCGGCCATGATTCGATTTCCGCGGCGATCATCCAGGCGTGCTTCGAGATGGACGTTCAGCCGCATCGGGTTGCCAAGCTCTCCGGCATCGGCTGCAGTTCGAAAACGCCGGACTATTTTCTCGGCAATTCGCACGGCTTCAACACGGTGCATGGACGCATGCCCTCGGTGCTGACCGGAGCAAATCTGGCCAATCGGGCCTTGTTGTACCTCGGCGTTTCCGGTGACGGTGATTCTGCTTCGATTGGCATCGGTCAGTTTGCCCACGTCATGCGTCGCGGCGTGAACATGGTTTATATCGTCGAGAACAACGGCGTTTATGGGCTGACCAAAGGTCAGTTCTCCGCCACTGCCGACCAGGGCTCGCAATCCAAGAAGGGCGTGATCAACAGCGATACGCCGATTGACATGGCCAGTCTGGCGTTGCAACTGGGGGCAAGCTTTGTTGCGCGTGGTTTTTCCGGTGACAAGCAACAACTGGTGCCGATCATCAAGGCAGCCATTGCGCACAAAGGCGCTGCCTTCATCGACGTGGTCAGTCCCTGCGTTGCGTTCAACAATCATCCCGGCAGCACCAAGAGCTACGACTACGTGCGCGAACACAATGAGGCGGTCAACCGGATCGATTTCATTCCACGCCGGGAAGAAATCGTGGTCGACTATGCTGAGGGTCAAGTGGTCGAAGTCGAGCAACACGATGGAACGGTGCTGCTGCTGCGCAAGCTGCACCGCGAGTACGACACGCACAACCGGATTGCGGCGATGAATTATGTGGCCGAACATCAGGCCGCCGGTGAAGTGGTGACTGGCCTGCTGTACATGGACTCGGCCGCGCACGATCTGCACGAGCACCTCAATACGGTAGACGCGCCGATCAACTCTTTGCAATCTGCGCAACTGTGCCCTGGCAAGGCAGCGCTCGACAAGATCAATCGAAGTCTGCGCTGATTGCCAGCGCGCAGCCCGGAGCCGCTCAGGCGCAGCGGCTCGACGCAGCGTCATGACTGGGTCGAAGCAGTTGAAATTCATCGCGGTCCTCAGCGCGCAGTTCGACAAGTCGTCCAGCCGTCTTCAATTCGTCATCGTTTGCTCATTCCTGCGCAATCGTGCTGACTCATGCTGTGCGCGTTCACTCACGGATGAAGACCATGAAGCGCATTGTCGGCCTGTTTCTATTTTTGTGTTTTTTGGGCAAGGCAAGCGCACAGGACGCACCCATCTTGCTGGCTCTGCACGGGTCCAATACCGTGGGACAGCGGCTGGCGCCAGCACTGGCCTTGGCCTGGGCCGAGTCCGAAGGTTGGCAAGTGGCATCCGACGACAGCCCGGTTGCAAACGAGCGAGTGATCAGGCTGCGGCGCGATGCCGAGTCAGCGACGATTACCATCGCCGCTCATGGTACGTCGACCGGCTTGAGTGCGCTCGTTGAGCGCCGCGCAGACCTGTGGATGGCTTCGCGCGCGGTGCTGCCGGAAGAAGTGCGCGTCCATGCTTCCAGAATTGGACCGCTCGATGAGTCCTCGCAGGAACACGTCATCGCGCTCGACGGCCTCGCCATCATCGTGCCGCCGGGAAGTCGCCTCGGTGCTTTGACGCTGGAACAGCTGCGTTCCATATTTCAAGGTTCGATCTCCAACTGGTCGAACCTGGGTCTGCCGGCGGGGGAAATACGGCTGCATGCGCGCGACGACAAATCAGGAACGTTCGACACCTTCAAAAGCCTGGTACTGCAGGGTGGTGCGTTGGACAAGGGCGCAGTCCGATTCGAGTCGACCGAAGACCTCGCCGCCGCGGTAGCTGCCAACCCCAACGCGATTGGATTTGTCGGGCTTGCCGGTGTCGGCAAGGCGCGTGCCATTGCGGTGTCCGACCGCGAGACGCGCCCCATGCTGCCGGCCGCACTGAGCATTGCGACCGAAGATTACTTGCTGTCGCGCAGACTGATGTTGTACTCGACGAATGCGCCGCGCGAGGAAGTCAAACGCTTTATCGAGTTCGCGCAAAGCGCCGACGGCCAGGCCTTGGTCAGCAAGGTCGGATTTATCGGGCAGGGGATGAGCCTGCATGCAACGGGTTCGGCCGCCGACGTCCCCGAGCAGTATCGGGACCTGACCGCGGGCGCGCAGCGACTGTCGGTCAATCTTCGCTTCGGCAACGCCAGCAGTTATCTCGACAGCAAGGCGATGCGCGATCTGGAGCGGATTGCAATGTTTTTGCGCCGGTATCAGCGCGGCGACCAGGAAATTATCCTGATCGGATTTTCCGATCGACGCGAACACAATCCGATCCTGGCCCAGCACATGTCCAATGATCGCGCCGATTACGTTGCCACCGAATTGGCGCAGCGTGGCGTACAGGTGCATCGTTCACGCGGGCTGGGTCAGGACCTGGCCGTGGCCGGCAATGACTCTGAACCCGGGCGCAGCAAGAATCGCCGTGTCGAAATTTGGGTGCGCCCGAAGAAATCGGCCGACCCTGCGGTAGCGCGCAAGCCATCGCCGAACGAAGCAATGGCATCCGGAAGCTGAGCCAACAAGTGATCGCCGCAAGCAAGAAACGCGAATCCTGTCCCCAGAGAGATAGCTAATCTTGATCATCCCTGGCCGCAGACCACTCGGCCAAGAACCGGTGTGCGTCCTCGGGCACCAGCGATTGCACCGCGGCCACCAGTTGATCACGCACCACGCGCTGTTCCGGCAGCAGTTGACTGGGGATGCGCAGTTCTCGTTTGCCGTCACTGCAACTCACGACCACGCTTGAGCCGCCGACTGTTGGGCGCTCGACCTCGCGCCATGGCGTTTCGAAGATGCGCAGTTCGTTGATCAGGGCGGAAAGCGCTGAACGCTGCTCAGCGCTGAGCAGGAACGTGTGCTCAAAGCGTTGCTTCGCATCCTGCAGGTCGTAGCCCAAACGCTTTTCAAACCGCGCGCCGCCATCGGCGTCAATGCGGATCTCGGTCGATCGCCGATGTGGTGGCGGCAACGAACCATTATTGCTGGACACCACGATGCTGAAACGAGTGATCGAATCCGGCGAAGAAGCACCTACAGCCATCGTCAGCATCATCGCCGCCAGACTCGACAACATCCGGATCACTTGATGCGCTGTACGCGAGCAGAGCGATTGTATTTGCCCACGTAGAGCAACCACGAACCCATCGCGGCAGATTTGATCCGGACTTTCGGGCTATCTTCGCTCGGCGCTTCAAAGCGACGCGCATCGGTAACGCGCCAATGCTGTCCGTTTTCCAGCTTGAAGATGCTGCCCTTGCGCCAACCCTCGAAGTAGCCAACGATGCTGCTGTTCACTTCCTCAGACTCAGCGGAAACCCCCGCGGCGCCGGGATCATTCTTTCGATACTTCGCCAGAATGTGCGGGCCGGTATCGACCGGCGCACTAGCTACCGGCGCCTGGACAGCGCTCGAAGCTGCTGTGGGTTCGCCGCGTTGCAACCAGGCATTCAGTTGCGCCAGTTCCTCTGCGTTGAGCTTATCCAGACCAGCCGCCTTGAATTCTTCC
>JANMSL010000516.1:0-4864 GCA_031389245.1 Lysobacterales bacterium
ATCGAAGTGGCGGCGATCGGCGTCAACTATGCCGACGGCATCATTCGCATGGGGCTGTACGAATCGGCCAAGCGACTGCACGGCTACCCGATAACGCCTGGTTTCGAAGTGAGCGGTTTCGTGCGCGCCGTCGGCTCTGCCGTCAACCGCTACAAACCGGGCGACGAAGTGATGGCGCTCACCTTGTTCAATGGTTACAGCAGCCATCTGATCGTCAACGAAGATCGTGTGTTTTCCAAGCCCGCGACACTCACGTTCGATCAGGCCGCTGCTATTCCCACTGTGTTTCTGACTGCGTGGTTCATGGCGTACGAACTGGCGCGCACGCGGCCAGGCGAGCATTGGTTGGTTCACTCGGCCGCAGGCGGCGTCGGCAGTGCGCTCGTTCAACTTGGCCGCTTGAGTGGTTGCAAAGTGACCGGCATCGTCGGACGCACCGCAAAGGTCGAGAGTGCGCGCCATGGCGGATGCACACAGGTCATCGACAAGCAGACTGAAAACCTCTGGCAACGCGCCAGGGCAATTTCTCCCGACGGCTTCGAAGCCATTTTCGACGCCAACGGCGTCAGCACACTGGCGCAAAGCTACAAGCACCTTGCCGCCACTGGCCGCCTCTGCATTTACGGTTTTGCTTCCATGCTACCGATGGGAAAAGGAGTACCGAACTGGCCCAAACTGATCTGGGACTGGCTGCGCACGCCCCGATTCAACCCGCTCAACATGACCCAGACCAACCGCAGCGTTATTGCGTGCAACCTGAGTTTCCTGTCCGCTCAAGGCCCGCGTCTGGTCTGCGGCATGGATTGGATACTTGCGCGTTTTGCTTCCGGCGAACTCAGCCCGCCTTCGGTCACCGTGTTTGCGCTCGAAAACGCGGCCGAGGCACAATCCGCGATCGAATCCGGACGCACGATCGGCAAACTCGTGCTGCGGCCATGAGTCGAATTGTATTGAATGTGTTGTATTGAACGTGGCCGCGCCAATCTCGCCGTAACAGTCCCATCCGCGAGCCGCTCACCCTACCCTCCCCCGCACGCGAGAGAGGACTCCAGAACCGCGGCCGGCCGCGCTCTCGCACACGCACCAGGCAGATCCCGCGCACAACTATTCGAAGCCGCTGCTGAACAAAGCGTCAACCAACGGTGCACGGCATCCATTGGCCTGTGCGCCGTCAATGATCACGTTGAACGCAGCGCCCGCGGGAAAGGTCGCAGTAGTGGGCGCACCACCGTTCTGCGCGACAACAAACCAGCGGCCGGGCGAGCCAAAGGCACCGGCGCGGTACTCAACGGCGAAGGGCGTGGCGTTGAACACCACTGGCGCCGCAGTTGGATCCACGCGCCCAACAACGGGTGCTGCGCAGGCGTTGTCATCAAGCAACCCATGCAGCAGTGGAAGGTCCGCGACCGCTGCCGATGCTGGCGCGGCGACGCGAAATGCATTTTCTGTAAGTTGCGGCGCCACAACGACATTGAAGTTGCGCGCACTCGGCATATCGATGGCCGCATCTTCGTTACGCACATTCCAACGGTTGCCGATGTATTCAAGTCCAATGGCAAAATTATGATGAGGGCCGCTGGCGAGGTAGTTATGTGTGATTACCGCAATGGCGTCAGGGCGGCTGTCCAACGCACCATTGGACAGTGTTGAGTACTGCGCCGAAATATTGCCCAGCGTGGTGGCATGGGTGAAGCCACTCAACCCGAAACCCGGTGTGGTCACTGCGAATCGGCGTCCAATCGACATCGCGACGCCGGTGTTTTCATGAAACAGCGACAAAGGCAGATTGCCGGTGCCGCCAGGTAACCAGACGCCGATGTTTTGCGCGAGTTCGACCGCAGCGCCGGGCGTGTGCAGACTGGTCGCTACCAGGATCGCGCTGGGCACCAGCGTTACACCGCCCAAAGCGCTGACATCGGTTTGATTGAGGAAGATGTTGGACGCATCGGCTTCATGGACGCCGGAGACGGCAAATCCAGCCTCATAGGCACCGATGTCCACCGCCGCCAAAAGGATACGCGGCTGGCCATCAGCATCGAAAATATTGAATGGCGGCAACGCGCTGTTGCTGCCGGCGTTGATCGCGGGTGAGCTGTCGCGCGGTCGTGGATAGGTGTGCGTGATCAACTGCGGATCAACGCTGAGCGTGCCAGCGCCAGGCACGAACGTATTGGTCGCGTTGCCGAACACCAGATTATTGCGATTGGCTACAGCCGCCGCAACCGATGGATCAATCGTCAGCCCTTCGCTGCGTTGAAACGCCACCAGATTGTTGGCAATCAGTCCAGTCACCGGCGGCGCGGTGACGAAACTGCCGATGGTCAGTCCCTTGAAACCATCGACGATCGAGTTGTTGACGATCTGTGCGTCCGCATTGAACAGTATCAACAGCAGGCCCGCGGCGAGCAGCGCGGAATCGGCATCCTGGCCACTGACGCTGTTGTTAACCACTTGCAGCAGCGCGGTTGCGGAACTGGCCGGTTGCTGCACCTCGATGCCGTTGGCAAAATTGCGCCCGACAACGGTGTTCCCCGAAATTTTTACGGGTCCAGCGGCGCTGCCGAAAATCGTTATCCCGCGGCGCATCCCTCCCGCCGGCGCCTCGAGTCGGTTGCCAGCCACGGTGGCCTGCCAGTTCATCGTAGTAGTGTGCAGGCAGATACCGCTGGTGCTGGTTGCCACGCCAGGGACGAAGCGAACCACATTTCTGAATGCCTGAAAATTCGGCACAGTTCCAAATTGCGCATTCATGTCAATCGCGCATTCATCACCAATGACGTCGTTAAAGCGCACGCCTTCCACTCGATAGGTACTAGCGAGCAGAGAGCGATCGAGCACTTCGATGTCGCCCCGATCGAGGATGAGATTCTCTACGGATACGGAATACGCAACCAATGCAACCGGAGGCGGACTGATGCTGATTCCTCGCCCAGCGACAAGCACCGCATCGATGCCCGAGAGCGCACGCACAGTGAGTGATTTATTGATCGTGAGGTCTTCGTTGACCGACGTGTAATGATCCGGAAACAGAAAATCGTCTGAACCGATTTGCACGGTGTCGCCGGATCCGGCCTCATCGATACAGGCCTGCAGAGTGCTGCGGCAGGCGCCGACGAATGACAGATTGGGCCAGGTCAGCGTGGCGGCTTTGGCAATTTGCGGCATCCCAGCGCAGGCAGCCGCGATCAAAATAAGCGGTGACAACAGAATTTTACCGACTTGCGTGGACATGTTGCGCTCCATTTGGTTTCCCCTTACCTATGCATGCGCAGAACTGCCGCCAATCCGCTCACCGAGGGGCAACCGCAACGGCGTATGATGCGAAGCGCCTATCGCGAGGAGCGCCATGGCAGAGCGCGACACCGGTACCGACCATGCCCCTGCAGCGACCGAGATCGCCGCATTGCTGTTGCAATTGAGTGCCGGAAAGCCGGGCGCGCTGTCCGCGCTGATCGTTGCTGCACAGCAGGATCTGCGCCGTATCGCCAAGAGCGAACGTGCCGGCGCCGGTGCCGGAGAAACGCTGTCGACGACGGCGCTGGTCAATGAAGCCTATCTGCGCCTGAGTCGCAGCGCGCTACCGCAACCACTGGACCGTCGATTCTTCTTTGGCATAGCCGCGCGCACCATGCGGCAGATTCTGGTCGATCACGCGCGCGCCGAATCGGCCCAAAAGCGCGGCTCGGGCGCCATCCACACCACACTTTCCGCCGCCGACTCGCTGCCCGATCCGGCCATGGCCGCGGAAGATCTGCTGGTGCTGGACGATGCGCTGGCAGCGCTGGAGCGTGCCAGCGAACGCGCTGCGGAAATCGTGCACCTACGTTACTTTGGTGGCATGACCGACCCCGAGATCGCTGCGTTACTCGGCATCGACGAATCCACAGTGCGCAGGGACTGGGCCAAGGCGCGCGGTTGGTTGCATCGCCGAATGAGCGGTGTTGACGACAGCTAAGCGGTGACAACTCAGCCGAGCGCGTCCGGGACGATGCGCGGCAGAACCGGTCTTTTGCGCATACTGATTGAATGAATCGGACAACCTATGCATAGCCGTGACCCCGAGTGGCAGGACCTCGAATCGGACCTCGACCGGCTTCTGGCGCTGGATACGATGGCCCGCGCAGCCGCATTGGATGAATTCGCATCCGACAATCCAGCGCGTGCGAACGCACTTCGACAATGGCTGCACGATATTGCGCAGTCTGAAGGCCTGCTTGAGCGCCTGCCGTCACGCCCGCACGCGTTGGCGTCTGGCGCACCCTGGCGTCTGCTGCAGCCCATCGGCAGCGGTGGCATGGGCGAAGTGTGGTTGGGTGAGCGCGCCGACGGCGCGTTTCAGCGCCAGGTCGCGATCAAATTCCTGCGTGCGGATCGTGCAACATTGGGCGATCGGTTGATCCGTGAGCGCGAATTGCTTGCGCGCCTGCATCATCCCGGCATTGCCATGCTGCTGGACGGTGGTGTATCAGCCGATGGCTCACCTTATCTGGTGACCGAGTGGATCGATGGCGTGCGCCTTGACCATTGGCTGCGCGACACCCGGCCCGACCTGCGCAGTCGCGTCGATGTCTTGCGACGGATTACCGAAGCCGTCGGCTATGCACATGCCAATCTGGTCGTGCATCGCGATTTGAAACCCGCCAACGTGATGATCGACCGCGATGGCATTCCGCAGCTGCTCGGGCGCGGCGAATGCCGGGGTCAGCGCGCGGTCGTCAGTCAACGACCCCGCGTGCGGATCGTCGAGCAGGCGGGCGATACCGAAATCGAGCAGATGCGGAATGCCATCGCGGTCGATCATCACGTTGGCGGGTTTCAAATCGCGATGCACGACCAGATTGGCATGTGCATAGCCGACGGCTTC
>JANMSL010000205.1:0-3800 GCA_031389245.1 Lysobacterales bacterium
CGGCTTTACCGGCACAGCGCCCAACTGCCCAGTAGGCGCATCGGGAATGCTCAAGCGGCCGGTAATGACATGGGCATCGGTATCGGACGCCGCCGGCACCTGCGGAGCAACGGGACGCTTCATCTCCATCGTCGCCAACAATGCGGACTCCGACGCCCGGGTGTTCGACTCGATGGCCGTTACCAGCAGCTCGCCCTCGTCACCGACTGCTGCCAGGAATCGCTCGCGCAGTTTGCGCCCGCGATCGAGCACCGCTGACTTGCTGGAGACTTTGTCATCAATGATTTTCAGTTGACGCTGGCGCTCGGCCACATCGAATTCACCGAGCTGATGGCGAAACTCGACTTCCTGACGATCCAGATCCATCGCCTCGTGTTCGCTTTCGAGGCGACTGAGTTCGCTGCTCAGTGTGGCGTACGCCTTCTGCGCCGCCAACTTGAGGGGTCCCGAGCGCTGGTCAAGGTCATTCAACCGCGCGTCGTAATCGGCGCGCACGCGCACATACACTGCGCTGGCGACACCCGCTTTCAACTCGTCCATCTGCGTCATTCGCGTGCGCACTTCATCTATCTGTTTCTTCAGCGTCGCCAACTCGTCGGCCGGCGTCGCATCAAATTTCTCGAACGGATCCATCGCCTCTCCCTTTTGTTGTAACGCCGGCCCGGTCAAGCCGACTGCACTTCGAGCTCTACGGTTCCAAATCGCAGCGTATCACCGGCCTTGAATCCGATGACTTCACCCGGCTTGGTGCGCTCGGCGTTGACCCAGGTGCCGTTAAGTGTTCCCACTTCCTCACGCACGCTGTAGCGATCGCCTTCGCGCATCACTTTGGCATGACGGCGGGAAAGCGAGCGCTGCACATCCAACGGACCGAGATTGATCTCCGGCGTGGTGCCGGTTACCGGATCGGGCCGGCCGACCAGAAACTCGGTACGGGCTTCCAAAACGAACCGTTGCTGGGACTGAGCGTGCAGCAGAACCAGAGTATGTCCACCGGACTGCACCACGGGCAATGGCGCAACCCGCGCCGGTGGCACCGGCGTCATCAGCCGCTCTGCGACTTGCGCTATGGGCCGGGGCGCGTTCGCCTGCTGTGCGACCTTGCTCATTTTGGTCTCGATTACAGCAGGCTCAGCCGGCGCCGCGGCGCGATCAGCGAGTTTGCCGCGAAATCCTTCCAGTGCGCCCTGCGCATCGCTCGCGCGCTGCTCGGCACGACGCAGGCGTGCGGTCAGTTTGCGCATGATGCGGATCGCTATCTCGACATTGCTGGAGAGCACTGCGGAGAATGCGGCGCGATCTATTTTCAGCAACCGTGAGGACTGGGTCGCGATTGCCGTCGCAAATCGTGGCTGGTCTTCCAGCACCGCCATCTCGCCGAAAAAATCGCCGGCTTCAAGTGTGGCCAGCGGCGTCTTGCCGCGATCGATGCGCATGATATCGATGCTGCCGCTCTCGATGATGTACATCTCCGAGCCCGGATCACCCTCGCGGAAGACAGTTTGCCCCGCGGACACTTCCAAAAACATGTCGCCCGATTGTGCCTTGCCAGCGCCCATTGTCATGCCCGCTCCGATCCAGTGACCTTCCGATGATGGATTATGCGAAGCGCAGCGCATAGCAGCAACTGCAGCCGGTCACGCTTCCAGGGTCATGATTGCGGATAAGCGCTCGCGGTTCAGGCACTCTGGGCGCGATGTAATAAGCTTTCATCATGCAACAACTCACCCGCTTGTACCCAGTACGCCGCTTCATCCTCAGCACGGTCTTTGCCCTGCTCGGTTCAGCCGAATTCGCACAAGCGGCGTGCCCGGCAGCGCCGGTGACCGCGATCACCGGTAGCTACCGAACGTTGAGCGTCGCCATACCCGGATTCGAGAACGACCCGATTTATGGCGACAAGGCGGCATTCGTATACGTGCCATCGAGCTACCAGCGGACGCAGCCGATGCCGCTGTTTATTGTTCTGCATGGGACTGCCGGCAGCCCGACTGCGGCGATTGGTCAAGCCAGTATATTCCGCGGCTTGTGGGCCGGCGTGGCCGAGGCGGGTGGCTTCATTGTGGCGGCGCCGGCGGCTTCAGGAACCGTCGGCGGCTGGATCGCACCGATCAACGAGACGGACACCCCGTCCGACTACGATGTGGTCTGGGCCCTGATTCAACGCCTGACGCGCGAATACAACGTGGACCCCACGCGCCGCTACCTGTGGGGTTTCTCAAGCGGCGGCCATGTCACTCTGGACATCGCACTCGCCAGCGTTCACCGTCAGCTCAACAGTGAATTCTTCGCCGGCTTTGGCCTCAGTGCTGGCGTCAGCGCCGGACTTGCCTGTGCCGGGCTCAACGCGGCGTTGTGCGATTCCGAGGTGTTTGGCAAGGGCACCAGCAAGCGTCCGATCGATGTGCGCATCGGCCAAAGCGATCCATTGTGGCCGCGCGCGCTGGAAGATCGTCCGAGGTTTTTGGCCAACGGCTGGTTGGAGGGTGTGACTTTTTTCTGGCATCCCTTTGTCGGAGTACACGAGGTACCGGGCGATCAACCGCTGCAAATCTGGAACAATCTCTGCAGCTTTCGCAATCGCGCCGTCGAAGTGCCCGTGATCACTGCCCCAACGCAACCCTGGCGCATTGATTCGCAAGCGAATCCCCGTTCCAAACCGACTGCGGTGAGTACGCCTGCGCGGGCGAATCCGGGCTTGCGGCCTCGAGACCGAAAACGCTAGACTCTCGCGGCTTTGTTGAACCGCTTTGGCCGTACCCGTGTGCGCATAAATTCGTTTGTACTTTGTATCGTTTGTAAATTGTATTCGTTGTCGCTTTAGACGACTCGCTGGCCTTCCGGCTGCGGACCAACGGAAGTCTTCCCCGTGCAGAACTCCGTCGCCTCCGGAAAGCAAACCGCGCGCCGCACCGTGCTTGCACAGTGCCTGGCTGCTGGCATCGCTGCGCTGCTGGGTCTGCTGCATGACCCGGAATCTGCGCTCTCTGCCCTGGTTGGCGGTCTGATTGTGGCGAGCGGTAACGCAATATTCGCGTGGCGGCTGTTCATCCATGGCATCGCCCCCGCCCGAACCCTGCTGAACTCGGCCTACGCTGCCGAGCTTCTGAAATGGTTCTGGATGGTGGCATTGCTGTACGCAGCGATCGGACTCTGGCGCCTCCCGGCGCTGGCGCTGATCCTGGGGATGCTCGCGGCTCATGTTGGCTTCTATTTCGCACTGATCAAACCCTTGGATATTCGCAGGTAACCCG
The DNA here is from genome assembly GCA_031389245.1 of Lysobacterales bacterium. GTDB lineage: Bacteria > Pseudomonadota > Gammaproteobacteria > Xanthomonadales > Ahniellaceae > 0-14-3-00-62-12. Next base: position 3,255 of record JANMSL010000205.1, read on the forward strand.
ATGTCGGCAGAACAGCACGCGCCCGAGAACATGACCGGCTACATCAAGCATCACTTGCAACATCTGCAGGTGAATCAGGATGCAGGTACGTTCTGGACAGTCAATATCGACAGTGTGCTGTTCAAATTGGCGCTGGCGCTATTGTTCGTATTTGTGTTCTTGCGTGTTGCTCGCCGTGCCACATCTGGCGTTCCTGGCAAGCTGCAATGTGCAATAGAAATGATCGTCGAAATGGTCGATGGCCTGGTCAAGTCAACCTTCCATGGACACAGCAAACTGATCGGGCCGCTGGCCATCACCATTTTTGGTCTGGTATTCCTGATGAACTTCATGGACATGATCCCGGTCGATTTGCTGCCTTGGGCGGCGCAGCACGCCGGTGTTCCGTACCTGCGTGTGGTGCCGACTGCAGACCCGAACACGACGTTCGGCATGGCCATCACCGTGTTCTTGCTCATTCAGTGGGTCGGCATCAGCCACAAAGGCTTCGGCAAGTTCTTCGGTGAGTTCTTTACTGCCCCGTTTCACGCCGAAAGCACATTAATG
>JANMSL010000206.1:0-15485 GCA_031389245.1 Lysobacterales bacterium
GTCAGTGACGGCAAGTGTGGTGTGCTAGCGGTGCACAGGTGTCGGGGTAGTCGCGAAGCTCAGTGCCTGCATGACAAGCCAGGCTGAGATTCAGCGACCCAGACAGGTCAAGACTGCAATCACTGCAGGCGACGGCAGTCCTTCAAGGAACACCTTCATCGCCCAATGCAGTTCGGCCCTGATCGCTCTCATCACGCAAACGAAAAGGGCAGCGACGTGTTCACGTCGCTGCCCTTGTTTCAGCAACCGCGTGGCGCAGTGTTACGGAGGATCGCCCTGCTGTTGGATGCACTCAACTCCGTCGCCACTGCCCGGCGCGGTGTTGCCATTGAGATAGTTGTGCAGCAGCAGCGGCTGATGTGGATTGGTGCTCAACCAGAAACGGTTGTGGGTGACCAGGGCATGTGGCATCACGTGATTTGTGCAGACGATGCCACCGACACCAAAACTGTTGAACTGGACTTCGGTTGACCAGGTGATATTGCTCGTGGTTTGTGACACGTGGCAGGTACGACACGAGGGTGTCACCACTTTGGCATAGACCTCTTGCTTGTTAGGCAGGTTGGGCGTGCTCGCACTGGCATCCACCCATCCGTCCACCGGATTGCCGATGATCTGATTGCCCGAGCAACTGGCTCCGTACATGGACTTCAACACCTGATCAAGGTCTGCATTGGGTGCAGCATTCTTGACGATGTCGCAATTGAGTTCGCGCAGGCGCTGCTGCGTTACGGCTCCGTTGGGGTTGAGCAGGAACAGGCTGGTCAGGTCGAAAGGAATGAAGCGCGAGCCCATATCAACCGATGCATTGTCGTTCCAAGGCAGCACGCCATCGGGGTTTGGCGCGCTGGGCGAACGCCCGCCGTGGCAGACGGTGCACAGCTGGGGTACCGGGCGCTCGCCATTGCCATCGAGGTCGGCACTGATGGCACGCTGACTGCCATCGACACCCTTGAACACGTAGAACTTCACGATCGGCTGGCTATTGGCTATGGGCGTGCCATTGGCATCTTCAAGTCGCGAGAATTCCATGCCCACCGTGGCGCCGGGTAATGTATTCGACAACGCATCCAGATAATCCTGGCCATCGTCGGTGAAGCGGCTGCCAAAGTTGGTGACGTAGCAGGCGTACTCGTTGTTGTTCCCGGTACCGGTGAGTTTGCGGCAGTGCATGTCGCGACCGAAGCCCAGATCGCCACTGTTGGCATAGGTCAGCTTCTTTTCATCCGCGTTCGGAAACCCGTTCTTGAGTTTGAATTCAGCCAGCGACTCCCGATCGGAATGTTGATCGATGCGCGCGTAATAGGCTTCACCGGCAGCGCGCATCTGATCGGCCAAGTTGGCGTTGGTCAAATCAAGCTCGGTCAGGTTCGCAGCATTCAAGGTCAGGCCGTTCAAGAACGCTTCAACGCCTTGCCCGACGGGTCGCTTGGGTGTCAGTTCCACCGACACCTGGCAGGCGTTGTAGGGGAAGGCCGGTTCATTCGGCGTCACCGGATTCTGCGGACCGGCGGAGTTGACGATGATCTCGGTGATGCCATTGGCAGCGCCTGGATTGTTGACATCGATCAGCGCGATCGGCTGGTTGTTGCTGTCGAAAGTGCGCATCTTGATGTCTTTACCGGTCGGCAAATTGATCAGCACGTGAAAGCGTTGCACTTCATTGGCGATCACTTCGCCGACGATCTTGGGTGCACCACTCTGCGGAATTTCAGCTTCGAAGCGGAAATTTGGCGGCATCAGCACCGCCTCCAATCGAATGCATGCCTGATTGGTTTTCAAGGTATCGGCATTGACCGCAGAAAAATGCTTGGCTTTGCCAACAAAGAAGTTGCCATCGCGCTGCAGGCTTGCTTCCTCGACCCAGATTCCCCGCTCCTCGTCATAGGACATCAACGGAATGCTTGCCGGAATACTCGCCGGGAATGCCAGCTGTTCGGCAGGAATAGGAATGCTGACATCGGCTTGGGCACCGGTTCGCAAACGCAGCCTGCCGTTCTGATCGCGCATCTCCACCGTGCCTGCGCCGTAGCTTTCCATCGCGCGCACGTCTCCGCCTTGATTGCTGGCGGTGCCATTGCCGGGCATGCCATCAGGCGCACGCAGATCAACCGTAGTCAACTCGATGCGCACCGGTCCGGTGGGCGCAGCGCCGTTCAAGGTTTCGAATGCGTTGGCTGGAAAGCGCACCTTGATGCCTGGGCCGCATTCACGTTTGTTCGCGGCACCGGTGGTGCTCTCGCCGTGTGTCGGTCGTGGCGGCTTACGATAACGATCACCGATCGCGCCTGGGCAATCGCTGGGGATGCGCTCGTTCACAACTTCATTGTCCTGGGTCGGGTTGATCACCTTCACCGTCGCACGCGTCATCGTGTAGCGTCCGTTGCTGTGCCCGTTGTCGTGGATTTTGGAGACCAGGCCGTAGCCTGACCGGCGCAGGTTCATCACGTAGCGTGCTTGCTCCGGCACGAATACGGAGAAGCGTCCATCGCCAGCAGTGGTCACCCGCTTGCCGTTGACCTCCACTTCGACGCCGCTCAGTACTGGCGCATCGGTGCCCGAGACCACACCCGCAAAGCGAATGCCCTGGGTGGAGATTTTCAGCCGCTCTTTCGCGTAACCGCCAAAACCGTCACCGACAATCACCGTAAATTCGTTCGGTGCGTCACCCTGCGCCAGCGCGACGCCGAGCAATTGCGCGTCGCTGACATTGAGTTTCGTGGTGCCGTCGGGCAGCATCCACCAGTAGCGCAGCGTATGGCCCTCGGCATCAGTTGCTTTGAGATTGACATCAAAACTGCTGTTGGCCTGTGCCGTCCAGCGTTTGCCATCGGCGCTCTTGCCGAGCAGGCCGGTGATCTTGGGGGCGTGCTGTTTGAAGGTGAGGTTGATGCGCTGTGACAGCAGGTTGGAGGCGGGCACTGCCTGGGAAATATCGGCTGCTTCGATTTTTGCCGATACCTTCAACCCGCGCACCACGGGCACGCCCGGCAACACATATTCGCCGTAGTTGTTGACATAGGCGCGGCGCAACAGTTTGCCGTTGCCATCCTTGGCAAAAACGCTGGCGAAGGCATTGATGCCGAACATCGCCTCAAGCGTGCGCGGGACGGTGCCATCAGCCAGGCGCACCTTGCCGAACAGCGTGCGTACTTTGCCCTCGATCTTGGCGCTCATTGCGATGCGTTGCAGATGCAGGTGGATTTTCTCGACCGAGAACACCTTGCCGCACTGGGTGACGATGCCGGGCTTGCTCCAGCACACCTGATAGCGACCTGGCGCTACCGACGGAAAGCGAAAGCGTCCGCTCAGATCGGTGCGTCGGCTATCGACGGTCGTGTTGGCAGGCAGCGATTTCAAGCGCACCATGACACCCGGAACGTAAATTGCTGAGGTGCTCGGGGCGCGCGGCGGCATCAGTAGTAGAAAGCCGGTGACTTGACGCGCGCTCTTTGGCGCTGGCTGGGCGACACCGGTACTCAACAGCCAAATTCCAAGGCTCAGCACCACGAGGATGCCGAACCGCACATTCACACGACGGCTAAACATGACGGTCTCCCATAGAGTCAACTACGCGGTACATCGCCGCGTACTGTCGCGTGGCCCGGAAGACAGAGGGCGGGAACGAGCAGATGCAGCTGGTTTCCACCTTCTGCCCCTCCTTTGGCGACAAACTTACGTTACGCCGGGTATGCGATTCTGGCCTTGGTGAATTTCCTGATTCTCGCTGCGAAATGTCGCAATGTGCCCTGGGAATTTTCCTAGGCGATTCGCCGCGAAAAAAGCGCGGAGTAAGTCGCCTGTTGACCGGATACACACGGCAACGCCAATTCGCGCCCAGGTGCGCTCCTACAACGTACCTATGACCCCTCAGCTGAAAATCAAAGCCACTGAAGAACCGTATGGCTTGACTCACCAGTCGTCTGCGCCGGTTAACCTCACTTGCTTTTGTAAACGCGAACAATTAGCATTTGATATCACAAAAAGGAGCAGCCAATGCCCGCCCTTACCCCTGCACCGTTGTTGCGCCGCTGCTCCCGCGCGCTGATGCTGATCTGCACGATCGCCGCCGCCCCGCTACTGAACGCACAGACCTCGATTGCCTATCTATTGAGCATCCCGCCGGATGTCGCCAGAAGCCAGGTCGTCGCACCCGGTCAGGCCGGCGATTTCGCCTTTGCGGTGACCAGCACCGATAGCAGCTCAGGCACTGCACTGGTGAGCGGCATGTTCGAATCCGCAACCGCGGTGCTCAACGAATACACGTTTGTCGCTGCTGACCCAGCGCGCTGCGCCCTTCCCCAGCTGCAAACGCCATCGATTCTGGAACGGATCGTGTTCAGTGCGGGTCCGTTGGCGGCCGGCGAGTCGCTGACCTGCAGGTATCGTGTCACACGCTCGATCACTTCGATCAATGACCTCGGTTTTCGTGCCTGCGACCCGGCAGCTTCAGGCTATATTTTTTGCAGCAACTCGTTACGCCTCGGCAGCCTGCCCGACCTGTCCCTGTCTGTAAGCCAAGTGCTGCCCACTCCGCAGGATTCGACCGAGCCGGTATTCCGTCTGCAGTTGACCAATCACTCGGCGCACGACGTCGCGCGGCGCGGAGTCACCACTTCGTGTCGCGAGTTCAATGGCGGCATGTTCGATCCGGTGCCGTACGTTTTGGAAAGCAATTTTCCGGGCGGATGTGCCGTCGATAATGGCGAAGGCTGCCTCAACTTTACCGGCCAAAGCTATGAGAGCTTCGGTTTTGGATTTGGGGCAGTGCCCGCTGGCGGCAGCACCAGTTGCCTGGTCCGCCTGCGCCACCATGCGGGGCAAATCAGCACGCCGCCGACCGATCTGTACCTGATCGACTACGATGTCAGTATCTTCAACTCTTTGGTTGCACTGTCCAACGGCGGCCACGCTTTCGATCCCGATCTCGCCAACGATCGGGCGACGCTTGAGCTTACCGGCGCGCCCAATGCGATCCCGATGTCGGCGGGCGGTTTGCTGACTATGATTCTGTCTCTCGGGCTGGTCGGACTTGCCGGTCTCAGGTGGAAAGCAAGTTGATGTCCACCAGCGGGCGCGTTTTGACCAGACTCACTCGAAGCCATCGGTGAAGATGCCGATCGGCAGTTCAGGGTAGTCAATTACCAGGCGTTCACTGCGAAACTTGGCGTGACGCCGTTCGGCAAGGTCCTTGGCCACAACCAGATCGGCATAGAAAATGGTGTCGCCGTTATCCACGGCAAGCTGGATCGGGCTGCCGGTTCCCAGCGGGTCGGGAAGGCTGACGATCGATTCGAACGCGCCACCCGCTTGCAGCCCGGCGAGATCAGTGGCGAGTTGCAGCGGGCTGGAACTCGACTGGCCATCCCAGGCGAACAGTCGCGGTTCCTGCACCGCAGACCCGGGACCCGAAGGACCGGCAGAGATCAGATACTGATTGTGGACGTTGCGTTCGATGCTGCGAATTGCGCGCTGACCGAGGTCGAGGAATATCGGCATTCCAAATGTCGCTGCGCCCTGCGCGCGCGATCCGGGAAGGCCGTCGACGATGAGCGCGTCGAAGTTGAGCACGGGGATGATCAGCGCCTGGGTACGTGTCGAGTTTGGTGTGACCGGGAGCGCCGATGCAACAGGCAGCATCGGTGCACGGAATGCGAGATAGGCCGTGCTGCCATCGGGCGCCATGCTCAACCCTTCCATGTTGAAACCCGACGCGATCTCTGGGCTGACATTGGGCGCCGCACTGGCTTGCAGGCCCAGCGCGCTGGCGCCCAGACCGTGGCCATTGGCGTTGTCCCAGGCGATCAGATCTTCGGCGAGAAAGTCGTAACGGTCGACGAAGGCAAGCGTCGCAAGTTCGCCTGTGCCGGTAAGGTCAGTAGCGAAGATGCGTCGACGATTCGGTCGAGCATTGTTCGAGCCCGTCGCCTGATTGCCATGCGATCCACTCCAGTAGACACGGTTGCCAACGCGCGTGGAACTCTCGATGTCGACTTCGCGCGGGGTGCCGCCGTTGAGATCGGTCAGTCCCAACGATGCGGTGAAATCGAATCCGGTGAAATGCAGCCCCGACTGACCGCGCGGATAGAGACGCAGCACCTGGTTCTCATCATCGGCCAGCAACATGTAGTCAGCGTCGACTGCAGCGCCGGTTGATGCATCGCTTGCACCGGCATGGAATCGTGTCATGCCCGGATTCAGCGACGCGGCCGACGCCGCATAGTTGATGATGTAGGTGCCAGTATTGTTGCTGCCATCTACCGTGCGCACCGTGAGCAGCGTGTAGCCAGCGCCAGTCGGAGTGACACGCAATGTGCGGCTGGAACCGGTCCCTTGCAGGATGATGCCTGCAGGCGCGACCACGGCCGTGTTGGAGCTCTGCACGCTGACAACAAGAGCATTCACATCGCCGTCGGGGTCATTCAGCGTGAACGCGATGCCCAGGTTGGCAGCGGGATCGGTAGGATCATCGATCACCGCGCTGAGTGCGCCGGAGCCATTGACCGGCAGGTCGAACAAGTCCGTGGTCGTGGCCTGGTCCACGCTGACGGTGGGTGCACCCACAACGCCGATGCAGGGATCGAACGCGACCATGGCCCGCGCGCTCTTGCCCGGGCTGCCAACGTCGGTGCCGATCACCGATGCGAACGAAGCTTCGGCATCGGCCAGCGCCGACGTACCCCATAGCGCAATGCTGTTGATGATGCTGGATGAACTCACCGCTGCGGATGTGGCGAATCGCGTCGTGTTGGTAACGGCGGTGGTGTAGGTCAGCCGATCCACCAAAGCATCGTTCTGATCGAACAGGTTGATCTCGTCGTTGCCACCAAGATTGGCAGTCAATCCGCCGATCACCTTGATGCCATTGCACAGACCCCACGCTGTGCGGAAATTGGCCGCATTGGCTTCGGTCAAGATCACCGTTTCGCCTGGCTGCACTGTGCCAAACAGGCTGAGCGACTGGGTATCGGGCAGACGCGAATTGTCGTCGAAACTCCAGCCGGAAAGATCCGCCGGAGCGTCGCCAATGTTGGTGAATTCGATCAACTCGCCATTTGTTGCTGCCGAGGCAAACTCGGTGATCCGCATCACCGCGCCTACGAGCTCGCCGGGAGTGCGCGACACGCCACGAAACGCTGTGTTTGTAGCCGCGCTAGCGATCACTACCGGCGTGGCAGACAAGGTCCCGTTGTAGCCAGAGTTGTCGACCAAAGCGACCAGTGCACCGGATGTACCGCCGGAAAAGCGCACCGCATACAGGGTGACGCCGCTGCCAGAAACCACGCCGGTGAGCCCACGATAATCGAGATCGGGAAGCGCGCCGGTCGCCACCCAGGTTCCACCGACCAACGAATGCTTGCTCAAACCGCCGGCACCATCGTCGGCAACGTAGAGCGTATCGACACCGGCGACCGCGGCGTCGAGATCGGCGAAGAAAAATGCGTAGGGACTGTTGTTGGTGGGGAACCCGGGAAGATTAGCAATGCTTTGACCCGCCGTGGTCGGCACGCCAGTGCCAACTGTGCCGACTCGAATCGCCGCGCCAGAGCCGGTACTGACGTAGAGCTGAGTATCGAAGATGTTGACCTGGCGCAGATTGGTCACGGTGGTGCTCAGTTGCACTTCGCCGGTGGTGGCTCCAAACAGAGTCGACCACACGCCGCCACTGGCGGATGCGCCGGCACCCGACACCCAGAAGCGGGTTCCGTCCACAGTTGCCGCGGCCCGTATATTGTCGGCGCTGAATGCCGTAGCGAATGCAGTCGAAGTATCGACCGTGCCCAGCGCGTTGACGCGACCGACGATGCGGTTCACCGCAGCGGATGTCGTGCCGGTAACCGAGGCAGTGCCGGGGGCGGCGTCATAACCGGTGAACACGACGTAGGCACCATCGCTGCTGCGCGTGATCAAGCCAGCGCTGGTAGCACTTCCGCTCTGCGTGAGTGTTTGATGGGGCGCCGCGTCTGCAATCGGCATAACCAGACTCTGAACCAGGCTGCCGGCGGTCGTGTATTCGTCCAGGAACACCGGAGTGGCCGCGCTGGTCAACGCTGCGGTCCCGTCGCCGACTCGGTAGACCAGCAGATTGCCCGCGGTCAGCGGCGCGGCGCCGGTGTGCATCGAAGTAGTCAGCAGCGCTGCGAAGAGGACGGTACCGGGGCGCTTGGTCATGGCTAGTCTTTGTCGGTAAATACAGCCGACCACGCTAACCCTGGACGATTGCCGATTGGTGACAACCGTGTTGCCGCGGGAATTCGCGGTGCAAAGATCGCGCGCAATGGCTTCGAACGCCACAAGCGTGGCGCTCCCACTGGATTCCGGTCAGGCGATCACGGCACCGTGCGTCGCGGTCGGCGATTGCGCCGCCGGCGACAATGGGAGCCACTGGTGAGGCCAACGCGTCAAACGCGTTCTGTTTGAGCGACTTCGGCGCGCGGGTCGAGCTGCACTATGCAAGCATCACTTGATGGCAAGACGCCAGCGATGCTGCGGGGAAGCCCGAACAGTTCTTACCCGAGAAAAATTCACCGGCGATGCGCTGGCTCTGCGTCAGTTCGCAACGCTGTCGCGTTGCTGGTTGGGTTGTGCTTGCCATCGAGCGGAAGCCGAATCGTAAACGTCGTTCCGCGCTCGAGCTCGCTCGCAACTTCGATCGAGCCGCCGTGCCTTTGGATTATCCCGTAGGACACAGCAAGGCCAAGTCCGGTACCGACCCCCACTGGCTTGGTGGTGAAAAACGGCTCAAAGATTCGCTGCAGGTTCGTCGCCTCGATCCCTTTGCCATTATCGCTGATGGTGACCCAGACGGTGTCGCCGTCAAGTCCAGTGCGAATGGTGATGGTGCCCTGCGATTCGATCGACTGCGCGGCGTTCATCAGCAGGTTCACAAATACTTGGTTGAGCTGAAACGGCAAGCAGTTGATCAGCGGCACCAAGCCATATTCCTTGAGCACGTTCACCTTGTACTTGATCTCGTGTGCGAGCATGTTGAGCGTACTGTCGAGACATTGGTGTAGATCGGCGCGTTGCCACTCCGCTTCGTCCAGATGAGAGAAGTCCCTGAGGTCTTGCACGATCTTCTTCACACGGGCCACACCATCCAGAGTCTCGGCGAGCAGGTTCCCGGTATCGCCGCGCAAGTAATCGAGCTCGACGCTTTGCTTGAGTGTTTTCAAGCGCTCCAACTCGGGGTGGTCGCAAGGTAGTGAGCGCTCGATCCGTTCGTAGACGCTGAGCACGGTGAAAATCCCCTCGACGTACTGCTTGAGGACGGCGAGATTGGAATAAACGAAGCCGATCGGGTTGTTGATCTCGTGGGCGACGCCAGCGGCGAGCTGACCGATCGAGGCCATTTTCTCCGATTGCATCAGCTGACTCTGCGTTTCCGTGAGCTTCCGGTTCAACGTTTCCAGCTCCAGCGTCCGTGCCTCGATCGCTTCGCGCTGCGCAATGTCGGCGAGGGCCTGGTCGGTGAGTGGCGCGAGTCGCGCCAGTAAATGAACGTCGCGTCTGGAGAATGCAGCGGTCTTGGCACTCGCCAGCACCAGCACCGCGCAACTGCGCTCGCTACGCAGACGCGTGTACAGCGCCGACCGCACGTGCGCACGCAACGACTCCAGTGGCGCCTTCCATTCCGGCGCGTCGGCGACATCGAACAACGAAAGAGTCTCTCCGGCAATGACCCGAACCAGTGTCGGGCCGAGCGTCCAGCGCGACTCAAGATAAATCGGATCGGTCGCGTGGATCGCTCGTAGCTGTTGGTCGTCGTCCACTGCGAGCATGAAGGCATCATCGAATGGGATGAATCGGGCCAGCACCGAAGCCATGTTCTCAAACACGCCCCGAGTATCGTGCGCTTCGGTGAGTGCGCGCAGGCCTTCGAGCAGGGCCTGTGTTTCCAGGCGTTGCTCCGCCTCGTGGCGGCGCGCGCGTTCGAGCGCGACCAGGGCTTCGCTCAGCTGTTCGTGCGACATCATGGTCGCGTCTCTTTCGTCTTTGGAAGGCACGACTGCGGCATGCCTCAAGCGGCGAACACGATGGCCGAGATCATCAGATTCCCGTGTGTGGCCGCACCATCGATCACGCTGCCCTGTTCGCCGAAAGTGAATATCCCGAGGAAGGGCTTGCTGTGGAGTGCGGAGCGCAGTCGGGCGGCTACTGAAGGCATTTCCGCTTCCACCGTCAGCATGCAGCCGGCGCAATACACAACCAATGCGCCGAGGATTTCTTCGCGATCGAACTTTTCGAGTGCGATGGCCTCGTCAACGACGCGACCGGCACGTGAGATCAAGGTGTCCTTTGAGCCTGACATCAAGATGACCTCCTCCCCGGGCGCGACTTCTGCGAACAGACTCAAGGAACCGTTCTCAAGGACGGCGTCGGGATGCGCAAGCGTGAAGTAGGAAACGCCGCCAAGTTTTCCGACCAAGCGGCCAAGCGGTGCCAATGTGGTCTTGGCCAGCACGTTACCACCGGTGTCTGGTACATCGGCCAGCATCTCACCGGTCCATTCGCGATACACCTGCGCCGCCGGCCGACCATCAATTTCGTGCATGACTCGCCCGGACGCGGATGTGACCATGCCGTGCAATGGGGTCGGCCAGTAGCCACTCTGAAAACAGTGTGCGATACGTCCGGTCGGAAAAAACACCGCGATTGCGACTGCGTCGGGCACCACGCCGGCGCGTGTCAGCAAGTGCCAACGACCGGAGACGGAATTGTCCGCGGCGCTTCCGCCGATTACTGGAACGCTGTTTCCGATCATCGCGGTGATCGCGCCGAGGATCTGCTCCTCTCTCCCCGGCGCGGCGTTCAGCCAAACCAAGGCAGGCGACTCACCAGGCCGATCGGCGTCCGCGAGCGCAGCTGCGAGCGCACTCGCTGCGGCGGCGCCTGGGTCGACACCATGCGCTGCGATGCCGACGCCATAGGCACCTGCAGGATCGCGAATGCCGAACATGCCAAGGGCGTGGCCGCCACCGTGCATCCCGTCCTTTGTCATCACACCGCGACACGATGTACACCCCTGTACATGCGTTTGCGACGGCAGTCCTGCGCAGCACAACGCGATCTCTTCGGCGTCAAACGTCTCCGTAAAATACACCAGCAGCAGGTTCGGAGCGCCGTTCAATTGAGCACTGAGCGCCGCGAGCGCATCGGAGAACGCTGTCGCTGCGTCCGGCCGAGTGCTCCATGATGTTGCGATCTTCATGCGCCCTCCAATTAGAAGTGTGCCTGATCACCAACAGTCCCATCGCTATCCTGCAACAGGGCGACTGCCGGATCTTGCCAATCGGAGCGCACCAATTGGCAACAGGTCGCCACCGTGCAGCATATTCACCATTCGTCCGCCGTGGCTCGCAAAATCTGCGCAAAACGTATTACTCAACTCAACTCGACGCGCTCGAAGGCTTGGCGGATTCCGGGACGTCCACCAGCCTGTGTCTAATAGCTTACTCCGCACGGAGTCGAACTTGGACATCGCGTGGTTCAACGCCACGCCGACAGGACTTGTCCAACGAGTTCGCTGTGAGATCGAACTTGCGAACTGCGAGCCCATGCCCCAATGGCGGTTTGGTAACATCGACGTCAAGGTCGGGTCTCACCCGGCAGTCCCTGACGCCGACTGACAAACTCCACCGAACAACTTAGGTACGCAGCTCGATCGGATGCATAAACGAGAACTCGCGCTTCACTGAGTTGGATGTCGGCCGCTGCTGATCGATGCGACGCAGCTCAATTTCGGAAATGCGACTCTCCCGCTTCAACTCCTTGTCCGACGGCCGCTGATTCTCCATCAATAGGCGACGGTGCTCCAGCGCCTGGCAGATAAGCGTTCTCAGTTCGTCGTTGTCCCACGGCTTGTTGATGAAATGAAAGATCTTGATGCGCTTGATGGCGCGCATTTCAGACAAAAAATCGCCGTAGGCGCTCAGCACCAGGCGCGCGATACTCGGCTGGATTTGAATCAGTTCATTGAGAAAGGTGATCCCATTCATCGACGGCATGCGCCAGTCCGAAATCACCAGATCGAATTCGCAATCGGCGGCGCGCGCCAAAGCCAGTTCCGGAAGGTCAAATGTCTCGACGATCGTGGCGCCATCGAACGTGTTCGATGGCATGGCGTGAATTGTACGTCGCAAGCTGCTCAGCACATTGCGTTCGTCGTCGACCAGCATGATTCTCGGCATGACACGCTCCTCGTAATGGGCGACTGGCTTGTAGCGAAAATCGCGGAGCTGACCGCGAAGTTTGTCTGCATCCTGCATCGCCGTTGACTACAAATTACGCGCGTCGAATGCCGCGAGCCATACGTATGAATGCATACAATTTTCAATTGTTACATCAAGAAAACGGGTGACGCGATACACCGCTTTCGTGGCTATGTCACGATGACAAAATGGGCTGAACCCATTGACAGAGGAAAACTCGGCTTGATGAACTAATCATCTGACTGGCGTCGATCCTGAGCTGGCGATGTTGCTGTGCAGTTCGCCCATTTTCGGGAGTAACAACCACATCGTGCCAGAACAGCTGAGACTCGATGCCAAAGGCTTCGAGGCAGGGCTGCCAGATCGAGTCTGTTGTCGCGCGTTCGCGCGAAACGCGGACCCTCCAAACAGGGCATGGGCGGGCCCGACCTGCGGTCGTACGTTTGTTGCATACTCAAAGTATCGATATCAACCGTTGCTCAAGGCCACGCCATTGGCCGAGGATCGCGTTAACGGATTCTTCTGACTTCCGGCACCAGTCGCAGCCAGCGCACGTCGCTACAGTCAAATTCAGTTCCCAAGTCCAATGGAAAGCGCATGACTCAAGTCCAGCCACGCCGAAGCTTCGCGCGCAGAATGATGCGTCATCTTGTCCGGTTTGTACTCGTCAGCGGCGCGCTGCTTGGTCCGAACATCGTGTTCTATGGTCGCTGGGATTACCCAGACGAAGCAATCCCGGAAGTGCCTTCCGGCCGCGATGATCGACTTGCACTGCCGGGATTGTCCGGGCGTCTTTCCGATGAGTTGCTGGCTTCACTGCGCACCAGTCGCGAACACGGCGGCCTGCCGTCGCTGTCGGCCGCGATCGCGTTTGACGGCAAGCTGCAGTGGGCCGCGGCCACCGGTTTTGCCGATATTGAAAATCAGCGGCCCGCGACCGTGCAATCGAGCTATCGCACTGGCAGCGTGGCCAAATCCATCACTGCAGTTGCCCTGATGCGCCTGATCGATGCTGGAAAGGTATCCCTCGATGCGCCGATCTCGCAATACGTGCCGGATCTGCCGGCGCATTTACAGCCGTTGACCGCGGGGCTACTCGCATCCCATCGCGCCGGCATCCGCCACTACTCGATGATTCCGCATTGGTGGATGGGTTGGCACGAAAATTACTCGACCAACAATTACCCCAGCGTTGCCGATGGCCTCTCGCTATTCGTTGACGACGCCCTGCGCTTCAAGCCCGGAACCGGATTCCGCTACTCGACTTTCGGTTACTCGCTGCTTGCGCGACTGATGGAAGGCGCCTCGGGACATCCCTTCGCACAGTTGCTCGACGTGAGCGTATTCCAGCCGGCCGGAATGACCGCTACTGCAGTGGATACGCCCAATGCTGTGCCCGATCGTGTCGCGTTTTACCAGGCCGAAGGCGGACGATACACGCCTTCGTATCCGATCAATTCGAGCTACAAGATCGCCGGTGGCGGTTTGATCAGCACACCCTCAGACCTGGTGCGACTGGGTGCGCTGCTGCTCGGTGATGGTTTCGTGTCGGCCGCGGGCAAGAAAGCGATGTGGACGCCGTTGGCATTGGCCGATGGAAGCATGAACCCGGAAAACTACGCGATTGGCTGGCGCGTCGACACCTCCACACGCATGCTCGGTGACACCAATCCCGTGCAGATTTTTCACCACGGTGGCGCGCAGCAAGGTGCCGCCGCCTTCATCATGCTGGTACCCAAGTATGGGATCGCCGTGGCGGCAATGAGCAACTCCGGCAGCCGCTCGGCGCGGGTCGAAGTTCAGGAGGCGACGTATGCTTTGGTGCGCCGGGTTGTACATGAACGAACGGACAAGCTCCATGCTCCCGAAGCAGGCGAGTAGAATCATCCAGCATGTTTGAGTCACTGCCGACTCAATGCGAAGGTGAGTAACGCAACGCGCCAGCGGGAGTCAGATCAGCACTCAATTGAACTGAGTCCGCGCTAGCTCAGCCCAGCAGCGGATGATCTTTCGGCAACTGCCTTGCGTACCACAGGCTCACTTTGTGGCGCATGGATTTTTCCGCGACCTGGTCTTCAGGCATCGGTTGCATCAACTTGTCGTGCACCAGCAATCGGTAGACATACAGCAGCTTCTGACCGGCCGAGTCGGTGGGTTCAAACTCCACCGCACCGCGACCTTCAGCGTACTTCACCGCCGCGAGCAGCGCGGCTTTATACAATTCTGCTTCGTGCTTGAGTTTCTTCATGGCGATTGCTGTCCTCAGCTTGGTGCATCCATTCCCCGGCATGCAGCCTGACCGAGTTCTGGTTATCCGTCACCCAAAGCAGCGCAGCCGCGTTGCCAGCATCGCCCGACGCCAGGCAATTCCAGCGTTGGTATCCGCCACGGCCTTCCTGACAGCCCCCGCACGTGCTGCAATCCGAGCACGACCGCCATCAGCACCGCACGCAACGCACCGAAGTCTTCGCAGTGGGTGACCTTCCTCCATGTCGCCCTGTTGGCCAATGGCTTCGAGTGATCACGCTTTCGCACTGCTGATCGGC
The DNA here is from genome assembly GCA_031389245.1 of Lysobacterales bacterium. Taxonomy (GTDB): domain Bacteria; phylum Pseudomonadota; class Gammaproteobacteria; order Xanthomonadales; family Ahniellaceae; genus 0-14-3-00-62-12. The sequence continues at coordinate 14,759 of JANMSL010000206.1, forward strand.
GAAGACACTGGGGCGCTGCTGCCGTTCGCCGATCAGCCACCGCCTTGACCCGTTCGCGTTGTTCAGCGGCAGTGCAGCGGGTCAGCATTGGCACGCCGGATTGGGTGCCGCGCGCGTTGCTTTTTGGACGTTGCGCGATTCACCTGTCGAAAGACAGGTAGCGCAGTCTCGGGCGTCGGTTTAGCCTTGCTCCCAACACGATTCCACACGGAATCGTCACCAACTCCGGGGTGCCTTATGAGCCACTATTCGCATTTGCTTCGCCCAATGAGCTTTCGCGAATTGTGCCGCGAGCTGCGCTGGATCAAGAATGCCGAGGACTTGATCGATGAGCTAGGCGCTGAACGGGAACGCGAGGAGTCGCAACACGCCATTGCCGTGCTCAGCGATGCCGTCAACTCCGCCAGACAGGCCTTGTCGCTGCCGCAGTGCGCCTAGCGCGTATGGTTTATACCTTGGAAAAACCCGCCGTTCTGGCGTGATTACTGTTGAACCCAATGGTCCGCGCCGCTAGAACCGGTAGTTGATTTTGATCAGAAACTGATCGGAGTCGAGCAACTGTGTGGCGTCGGCCAGCAGGCTGGATACGCCGGTGCTGCGTTCGCTGCTGTCGTCGAATTCAAATCCGCCGCGGCTGTACACAGCATAGAAATCCGACTCGCGCCCGAACGACCAGCGATAACGCAATTGCAGGCCGAAGTTGGCGACGACAAATGGCGCGACCTCC
>JANMSL010000256.1:0-4333 GCA_031389245.1 Lysobacterales bacterium
TGTTCAAGGACGGCAAGGTGCAGGCCACCCAGATTGGCGCGGTGAGCAAGACCCAGCTCACCCAGCTGATCGACAAGCAGTTGGGCTGAGTTGTCGCGTGAAGCGAAACGTGGCCCACCCAGGCCGCGTCGCCTGCGCACCATGCCCAGACGCCAATGAGTGAAAGTCTCTGTTTCCAGGCGCTGACTGGCGAGGGCCGCGTCACTTCCGGGCAAGCGCTCGCGCTGCGTGTGGATTTCCACGTCGCCGACGCACTGCTGTTCGATCCGGATGTGAGCATCGACATCAGCTCGCAGGCCAACGGCGTTTCGGTCTTTGCGGGCAATATGCGGCAGGTGCTCGGCGCCAGCTGGCTGCCCCGTGGCGACTACCGTGTGCACTGGCTGTGCGGCGCGTTGCGCCTGCCCAGCGGTCGCTATCGAGTGGTGGCGGATCTTTGGTGCAGCCGCCGCGGCACGACGCAGAAACAGGCAACACAGGTGTTCGAGTTCGAAGTCATCGCGATGGATGGCCCTGTCGGCGAGTCGGCCGCGCTGCAGGGCAGCTGGCAGATCGAATCGCAGCTGGGGACGGCATCGGTCGAGCAGCTGAGCTGGCGACGCGGGTCCGGTGACTGGTTCCAGCGTCATTTCGACCACGCCGCCTGCACCGTGATCAGTTACATGCTGGGCGATTCTCCGCTGTTGCAGGGCCGCATCCTGGATGTCGGCTGCGGCGACGGCATCACTGATCTGGGCATCGCATTGCGCTGCGAACCCGAGCTGCTGGTGGGAGCCGATCCGTTCCGCGGCTTCGATCGCATCGCCGAGATTCTGCGTGCAAACCATTTGTCCGAGTCGCTGATTCCCTCCTGTCTGCGCTTCGACGCAGTCGATGCCAATGCTCTGCCCTATGCCGACAACAGCTTCGACGTCGTGCTTAGCTGGGGTTCGTTGGAGCACATCGCTGGCGGCTACGCCCAGGCGCTCAGCGAGATCAGACGCGTGCTGCGCGACGGCGGTTTGTTTTTCGTTCATCCGGGCTTGTTCTATTCGGATGCCGGCAGTCACCTCAGTGAATTTTCCGACGAGCCGCTGTTTCATCTGAAGATGCCGCGTGAAGCGTTGCGCGAATTTATTCTCAATAATGAGCCCCGGCGCATGGACCGCAGTGGCCAAGACGCGACCCCAGCCGAGTACTGGCAGTGGTTCACCGAACTCAACCCGATCACCGTTGCCGGATTCGAGCAGGAGCTGCGTGCGCTCGGCTTCGAACCCTGGCGTGTTGCCATCCGCACCGTGGACCGCATCGAATACACCCGCGAAATCCTGCACCACCCGATGCAGGATCTGGCCACAGCCGAGCTCTATGTCAGCGCCTATCTGCGCAAGCCAGTTTCGATTTAGGCGCGAGCCAGGCTAGGGGTTTGGCGAGCCCGGTGACGCTGCAGCGTCCAACACGGCGCTGACCGAATTCTCGAATTCCTGCATTTGTGGCCACAGGTGCCACGCTGCCGGATCGGCAGCCACCAGCGGCGCAAACCATTGCTCCAGCGCGGCGCAAGTTGCGGCCGCGGTGTCCAACGCGAGGGTGGGGCCGATGTGCAGTTCGCGCACGCGGCCGTCGCCAACTACTGACAGATAGGGCACGACTGGCAGTCCCGCGGCCATCGCCAGTTCAAGAATTCCGGTGTGCAGCGCGACGCGGCGATCGAACAGTTGAATCGGCACGATGCCACGCGTCAGCCCCTGCGGATTATCGAGTACAGCGACGATACTGTCGCCAGCGGCGATGGCATCCAGGCTGCGCTTGCGCGCCCCTCCGGAATAGATGACTGCGGCCTGCATCAGTCGTTCCACGCACCAAAAACGCAGGCGGGTCATCGCCAGTGTCACCGGTCGGCCACGGAACCATTCCGGCTGTATGCTCTGCGCGATCAGATGCGCGCGATGGCCGCCAAGGCGCAGATGACGCAGTGCGAACAGGCCATTGCCGTGGTGCAGCGACACCGCCAGGCACGGACGCGTCGGCCAACTGCCGGTCACTCGCCAATGCTTTAGCAGATGTCGATCAGCGCCGAGCAGCGACACCGGTGCATCAATCACATCGAGAATGCGCACCCAAAGCGCGCGTCGAGCGAAGGCGGCATCGGCGACGGCACCCAAAACGCGAACTGCCCCTTCGCGGCTGCGCTCGCCATGTGCAGCCAGGCGTGACGCACGGCCGCTCAGCCAATGCGCATAGCGCAGCGTCCACGACCAGGGCAGCAGGCTTGCGATCAAAGGATGCAGCACGTGATCGCGCAACAGCACAAATTCTGAACGCCACTTCACGATGAATCGACCCATGCACACCGATGAACGGCGCAGTCTAGCCGGTCTCCCGCACCCATCCATGGCGACGGTGAATGCCGCTTCGCCGCGGATCGCTTTACCGCGAGCCCAAGGCTTGCTATGGTGCCGCCCAGTTCGTCGGATGCAGCGCATCCTGGATGTGGGCGGTACGCGCTGCAACAATCCCGACGCTTGATCGAAAGTCAGACCCTGTCTGCGCGGCGATCAGATCGCGGAACGAAAGGTTCGGCGACCGCACCATCTCCCCTTCATCTCTTGAGACCCAGCGCACCATGCGCGATTCCGACGTGCTTGATCCCCAGCCGGTTCCCGGCCCAGAACCTCGTACCACTAAAGCGGCAGCAGCGAAATTGGCAGCAGCCACGGCTGAGGCCGCAAAATCATCGGCGGCAGCTGCGCCAGCAACAGCTCCTGCATCGGCTCCAGCGCCTGCTCCAGCCCGAGAAGTCGCAGGGACTCCCGCTACTGCTCCTGCTCCAGCTCGAGAAGTGGCAGCGACTCCCGCTCGAGAAGCCGTAGCGGCTCCAGCGCCGGCTCCAGCTCCAGCTCCAGCTCCAGCTCCAGCTCCAGCTCCAGCTCCAGCTCCAGCTCCAGCTTCCACTCGGGAGGCAGCAGGGGCTTCTGCTCCAGTCGCAACCAGTTCTGCGCCACCGGCACCGGTGTCCAATACCGTGGGGCGTGAGAGCGGCTCAGGTGGCGAGACTTCTGGTGGCGACGGCCCTTCTGAAGTGCACAACAGTTCAGCCGGCGCCAACTCCAGTGATGGCTCGGATGCGGGATCCCGGGCGACACAGGGCGCGAATGCCGGAGCGAGCAACGCGCCCCAGGGTCAGGAAGGCGGCAACGGCAATCCCGGCCAGCAACGTCCTTCGCGCAATGAGCGCCGCAATAACCGTCGCGGCCGCTTCGATCGTGACCGTGGTGAACGCGGTGAGCGACCCGCGCCGGAACGCGGCGAGCGCCCACCCCAGGATCGCGGCGATCGTGGTGATCGTGGCGAGCGCCCCGAACGCGGCAATCAGCAGCTCAATCGTGCCGGCATGACTGACAGTGGCGGCGATGGCGAAAACATCGAACCACAGAATCAGGCGCCGCTGAATCAGCGTTTTACCATTCCGGCGGACGCTCCGACCAGCCTCAATGCGGTGCGCCGCATGTCGGCTTCGCAGCTCGTTGACCTGGCCGAGTCCATCGGCATTCAGGAAGGCGTTGCCCGCGCCCGCAAACAGGACGTTACGTTCTCGATTCTCAAGGTGCTGACGCGTACGCCCGAGGGTATTGATGGCGAGGGTGTTGTCGAAATTCTGCAGGACGGTTTCGGCTTCCTGCGTGCATTCGATTCCAGCTATCTCGCCGGACCCGATGACATTTACGTCAGTCCCAGCCAGATCCGTCGTTTCAATCTGCGCACCGGCGACTACATCACCGGCAAGATCCGTTCACCCAAGGACGGCGAACGCTACGTCGCCTTGCTCAAGGTCAACGAGATCAATGGCGAGCCGCCGGAAGCTTCGAAGAACAAAGCGCTGTTCGAAAATTTGACACCGTTGTTCCCGCGCGCGGCGTTCCATCTCGAACGCGGCAATGGTTCGTCGGAAGACATCACCGGCCGTATTCTGGATCTGGTGTCGCCCGTCGGCAAAGGCCAGCGTGGCTTGATCGTCTCGCCGCCCAAAGCCGGCAAGACGATGATGCTGCAGAACATCGCACAGGCGATCGTGCACAATCATCCAGAAGTGCATCTGATCATCCTGTTGATCGATGAGCGCCCGGAAGAAGTAACCGAAATGCAGCGCAGCGTGCGTGCCGAAGTCATCAGCTCCACGTTTGACGAACCCGCAGCGCGTCACGTGCAGGTCGCCGAGATGGTGATCGAACGTGCCAAGCGTCTGGTCGAACACTAGAAGGATGTGGTGATCCTGCTCGATTCGATCACACGTCTGGCGCGCGCTTACAACACGGTAGTTCCGGACTCGGGCAAAGTGTTGACCGGCGGTTTC
>JANMSL010000526.1:0-4026 GCA_031389245.1 Lysobacterales bacterium
CGGCGGCGCGGCATTGCGCGTACAGCGCTTCGGCACACAGCCATTTCAATTGCGATCGAATCCACGGTAGCCCACAGCGACGGATACTCGCCACGCTGTTCCTGCACCATTCGCACTGCTCGCTCACGCACCTCAGGGGAAAACTTCTTCGACTTGTTCATAGCTCCATCTTCTCAAGAGCTGGAGCCTCCTCAAATAGCGGGGCGGTTCATTAATACCTTGGGCGCGTGCCCGTGCCGCAACGGAATTGATCGCTACTTGCTGCCTTCTCGTTGGATGCGTGCAACGATGCGATCAATCGCTGGCGCCAACGGAACATCTGGCGTGATCCACTCGCGCGTCGGCTCGTCCGGCACGTAGCCGCCTTGATCGCCCTTCTTTAATGCGAATAGCTCGAAGCTGCCGTCGCGGCGAACGAGAAAGAGTTGGCGCGTGCCCTTGTAGAAGGCTGACCAGGTTTTGACACCAGCAAGCTGATGAATCGGGTGATTCTTGAATGCATCCGGTGGGGGCAAGGCAACCAGCTTGCGACCACGCGAAATCACATTCGTAAGCGCGACGCGCAGGCCGGCTTCGTCCTGAAGATCAGTCACTTCGATTGGTGCAATTCCGAGAACAATTCCTTCTCTAGTGTCGCCACAGCTCGAGATAAAAACTGATCCTTTCCGGATGTGAATCGGCCAACTCATATGCGTCTCCCTATTGAAGGCGTGTTACGACAAAGCTTACGCCCTGAGCACGCGCTTGCGCCGCAGCGGAATTAATCGCACCTTGCTGAGCAGCAGTCATCGTGTAACTCGCAGGAATCGCGAGCTGAAGTTGGCGACGAGTGATTGCGGGGCCGGTAAAGGCTGTACCTATTGCTCGATTTCCAGCGTTTGCACCGAACTTTAACAACTCTTCGCCGCCAAGTCCGTCGACTTGATGCCGGTGTTGCCTACTCGACTTGTCGGCGGCTGCAAACATCGATGCGCTTTCTCTCGTAGCGCATGGTTGAGTAGCGCGACGTTCGCGCGGATTGGGTTCAGCGGCTTCTACGCCGAGCCCGAATCTGCCCCACCGCTGCCATAGAGAGCAACAGGCCAAGCCCGAGCATGCCCCACTGCGACACGGTTGGTACGGTGCGTACGAAAACCGGTCCCGCGAAGGCGAGGTCATCGAAGACGGCGAATGGTCCGGTGAAGCTGAGCACACAGCGTTCGATTCCATCTACAGTGACCGACAGATTCTGCACGGCGGTAGTGGACGTGATCACATCAGATCCGATCGACGTGCCAGCGCCATTGAAGCACTGCATGGTGATGGTGCCGGCATCGGCACCGCCGCCATTGATCTCGACCCGGGACTGGGGTTGGGTGAATGTCAGCGTCTCCGGTCCGCGTGCGGTGCCGCCTGAGGGGTATGTGCTGAGCGTGTTGAAGGCGAGGAAATTCGGCGGACTGAATCCGGACACGGTGAAGCTGCTGCACTGATCCAATACCGCACCACCGTCATTGCTGCCTGGCCCACTGAAAACTACGCCCTGGCTACTGAGCTCTGTGCTCAACGCAACGGTGTCGAGGAAGGCGCAAGTGGCGGTAACCCCATCAAAATTGATCAGCCCGGTGACGGCGCCGTCAGGGATCCCGATATCGTGAACTTCACCCGGCGTCACTTGGCCCATGCGCACGCCATTGACCACCTGTGCCCATCCCGTTTGGGAACCAGCCAATCCAGTAACCAAGACAACGATCATTATCCAAACCACGTTATTCATTTCCTGCTCCATGAAAATGGCGGTCACTCGCGTACGGATACCGCCCAAAATAAATTTGCCGTCACTGACGGAGTAAAGGTGCTATCGGAAACCTACCAGGAGCCCGAGTCGCCGCGATCAGGTCAGGGCGTGCACTGGAAGTAGAGGATGTTGTCGGTATTGACGGCGACCGACTGGCCCAGGCTGACGGTGCCTGCCTTGCGCAGATGGACTTCATCGCGATGCAAGCGCAGTTCGTCGTCTTCGCCAGACTTGACGAAGGTGCCGTTGGTGCTGCGATCGGCGATCATGAAATAGCCACGCTTGTATTCGATGGTGGCGTGGTTGCGCGATACCCATTCGTTGTCGACCACCATACTCGAGGTCGCATCGCGACCCAGCGTAAAGGGCTGCGACGAGGGGCTCAATTCGATCACCAATCCTTTGAAGCGGATGGTGAGCCGCGCACCGCCCGCGGCCTGAAGGTCGTCCAGGCGGATGGCGCGTTGCACGGTGGTGACGTTGGACAAATCCTCTTGCCAGATCACGTCGACAATCTCGATCGGTTCGATCTTGCCGCTGACGCGTACCGCACCCAGCGAGCGCGTTTTGATCGAGCCGAGATTGGTCATGCCGCGGATGGTGGCGACCGTAGTTACGATCTGCTCACGCTTGGAAGACGAGCCCATGCGCGCGGCGGTGTTGACCGCGTCGCCAAACACGTCGTTGTCTTCGACCAGCGCGTCACCATGATGCAGTCCAACACGGATGGCGAGATTGTCCTTCACGAACACCGGATCGTGCGCCATGCGCTTTTGCATATCGATCGCAGCCAGCACGCCGTTGAGCGCACCGGGAAACGTGCACATCACCTCATCACCGATGGTCTTGATGACACGACCTGCGTGACGTCCGGTGATTTCGGTCAGCGCATCGAGCACGCCCGAAATGATGCGTCGGGCCTCCACGTCACCACGCAGCTCAAACAGCTTGGTGCTGCCGCTGACGTCGGCAAACAAAATGGTAAGTGCGCGGGTTTCTGACATGGCTGGGGCATGATAGGCGAATCTGCGGAACGGCTCCAGCATTCTTGTTGGGCCGGGGACGGCCCGCCTAGATGGCGAGCGCCAACAAAGCCTCAGCGACGGTCTGGTCGGTGGGCAGGATCAGGTTGGCTGCGGCAGCCAGTGGCGTGTAAGTGTCATCACCCACGATGCGCCGGATCTGCTTGCCGCCCTGCCCGCCCTCGATCAGTGCCGTCATCACGCCCTCTCCGATGCCCGCACTACGACGCCCTTCATCGAGCACCAGAATGCGCTCACAGGCTGACGCATGGTGAACAATTGCGGCCGCATTCAAAGGTTGCAGCCAGCGCAAATCCACTACGCGCGTCTGCTTTCCGGTGCGCTCGGCGACGGTTTTTGCCGCCCGCAACGCCATCGGCACACCATTGCCGAAAGTGATCACCAGCAGATCCGTCGCGTCCGCTGCGTACACACGTTCTTCACCATAGGCCACCGCCTGGTCTGGCGCGGGATAGGGCGTCAACCAACCGCCGTCTCCGGCCGCATACAGGTCCTTGGTCATATACAGCGCGATCGGCTCCAGAAAAACGCCGACGCGCCCGTTCACCTTGGACATCGCGACCAGGGTGCGCAACATGCCGACGGCATCGTCGCCGCGACTGGGACAGGCGATGGTCAAGCCGGGAATGTCGCGCAGCGCGGCGATCGAATTGTCATTGTGAAAATGACCACCGAAGCCGCGCTGATACCCCAAACCGGCCATGCGCACGACCATGGGATTGGCGTACTGACCGTTCGAGAAAAACTGCAGTGAACAGGCTTCGCCGCGAATCTGGTCGCAGGCGTTGTGGTAATAGGCGAGGTACTGGATCTCCGGAATCGGCAGCATGCCCATGTTGGCATAGCCCTGCGCCAGCCCGAGAATCGTGGTTTCATCGAGCAGCGTGTTGAATACGCGCGTACCCTTGAATGCCTTGTGCAGGCCCTTGGTCACCGTGTACACGCCGCCTTTTTGCGCGACATCCTCGCCAAACAGCAGGGTCTCGGGGTACTTGCAGAAAATGTCGTGCAACGCATTGTTGATCTGGATCGCCAAATGCCGCGGCGGCTGATTTTCTGGCAGCTGTTTTTCGCTGCCAAAGACTGCCAGGCGCTTATCGGCAGAGTCGGCGCGGGTTGCCTCGGCGTGCACTTTTTCGGCTGAGAACGGAGCGAGCGGCCGCATCACCTGTTCCTTGGTCAGGATTTTGGGTGTCTTGTCGGCAC
>JANMSL010000308.1:0-5771 GCA_031389245.1 Lysobacterales bacterium
CGCATACACCGGTACCGGCGAGGCCTTGGGACAGCGCAGTCTTTATGCCTGGGCACCGGTGCAAACCGACAAGACGATTGAGTCGATCCAGGAAGTGGCACGCGAGTTCAACGAGTATCTCGGCAAGCGACCAGCGACCCAGGAAGAGCTGGATCGCGTGATCGCCAACGATGTGCGCAGCCTCCCCGGTCAATACGAAACTGCAGCTGCGGCGGCCGGAAGTCTGAACTCCATTGTCGTCTACGGGCATCCCGATAATTACGTGCAGACGATGAAGGCGCGGATCGAAGGGCAGACGCTTGAACAGGTGAATGCCGCCGCCAAGGCGCACATTCGCCCGACGGCGCTGACCTGGGTCATCGTCGGCGATCTGGGCAAATTTGAAGCTGGCGTGCGCGCGCTGAACCTTGGCACGGTGAAAATTCTCGATGCCGAAGGCAGAGTAATTCGCTGAGGGACGGTGAGGAGCTTGCTGCGGACGCTGCAATGGGATGACAGAGGGTGGTCAGCGACCATCCTCTGAAGCGAGTTCGCGATACCCTTGTGGGGATCTGCAGAAAACAACAGCGCTACACCGTCAGGGTTCAGGCAAGTAGCGCTAGGCTTTGTCGCCACCGACACGGAGATCGACATGCGTACACTGATGATTGCTGCGGCGACGCTCGCCTTCGCTGGCTGCACCTGGGTCGAACCTGATGCCCAGGGCAAACAAATCGATGTGGCCTACGGCAAGAATCTCAGTGCTTGCACGCAGAAGGGCACTGTCACGGTTTCAGTCCGGCACAAGGTTGGTTTTTACGAGCGCAACGATCTGAAGGTGCGTGACGAACTGGAGTCGTTGGCACGCAACGAAGCGACCGAGCTGGGCGGCGATACCGTGCAGGCGCTGGGCGAGCCGGTGGATGGCGAACAGAAATTCGGAGCTTACGATTGCCGCTAGTGCGCGCTGCCGCTGCCGCGACAACTCGATTTCACAACCGTTCGAGTTCGCAACCTGTTCGTGTTCACGACCGGTTCGAGTTCACAACGGTTGAACCCAGGCGCCGGTGGCAATCGCGCGCGTCGGCCCTGATCAATCTTCGAACCCGCCCGCGAACAGCGCGCGCGGCACGATAGTGATGTCGCCGCGCATCACGGCCTGAATGTGGTTGGTACAAATAAAGTGGAACGCCGGCATCTGCCGGACGCCCATCATCCGGATGCACGGCGTGCCCTCGCACGATAATCCGCCGGGAACCGGCGTGGTGCTCGGAAATGGATTGATCACCTGCCGCAGCGGATGAAAACTGCTGGCTGCGAACTCGACTATGTCACCTTCGATCACCGTCAAGACATTGGGCACATAAGCCAAACCGGATACTTCGACGCAGTGGTAATTCGGTCCCGGCACGCACTGTGCCTGCAGCACGCCCGATCCGACAAGCAACATCATGGCGATGGCGACGCGTTGAGACATGCCCACGATTCTCGCTCCACTCGCGTCCAGACGCAGTGATCGATTCAACAGTTCGCGGTGCCCTGCGCTGGTTCTGCCGTCAACGGATGCGCTCAAGGATGCCGTCCAGCTCGTCCAGACTGTGATAAGCGATGACCAATTTGCCGCGGCCATTGCGCCCGTGCTGGACCGCAACGCGAGTGGCCAATCGCTCCGATAGGTCGCGTTCCAGCGCCTCGATATCGGGATCTGACTTACGCTTGGTTGCACCGTCCTTGATCGGTGATTTGGTGTCGCTGCGGCCGGCTTGCAATTGCCGCACGCGATCCTCGAGTTCGCGCACACTCCAGCCATTGTCGGCGGCCTGCAGGGCCAGTTGCGTTGCCTGAGCCGGCGGCAGGGTAATCAGCGTGCGCGCATGGCCCATCTCGAGTCGATGTTTCTCGAGCAGAATGCGCACCGCTTCGGGCAGGTCCAGCAGGCGCAGCAGATTGCTCACCGAGGCGCGCGAGCGACCAACGGCACCCGCGGCGTCCTGGTGGGTCAAGGAAAATTCTTCGATCAGTCGCTTCAGCGCGGCCGCTTCTTCCAAAGGACTGAGATCCTCGCGCTGGATATTCTCGATCAGCGCCATCGCGATTGCCGCCTGATCGGCGACTTCGCGCACCACCGCCGGAATCTCGGACAGGCCGGCCAATTGCGCAGCGCGCCAGCGGCGCTCGCCGGCGATGATCTCGAAGCGGCCGCGTGCTATCTCGCGGACCACGATGGGTTGAATAACACCTTGTGCCTTGATTGACTCGGCGAGTTCCGCCAGACGCTCCTGATCCATACCGGTGCGCGGCTGATAGCGGCCTGGCTGCAGCTGGGCCACAGGCAACGCGCGTAACTCGCCACCGGCGCTTTCGGCGCTTTCGGCGGAAGTATCGATGCCGAGCAGAGCGTCCAGCCCGCGTCCCAATCCACGTTTCTTTGCTGCCATGGCGTTTCCTTGCATTCGTTTTGGTTCGACCGGGGCAGGAGCAGCGAACTGGCTCGCGCAGACGCTAGCAAAATCTAGCTGGCCAGAGCATCCGTTTTGGTGCCGCGCTCGCGACGCAACATCTCGCCAGCAAGGCCAAGATAGGCGATCGCGCCGCGTGACTCCCGGTCGTACTGCGAGATCGGCAAACCGTGCGACGGCGCCTCGGCCAGACGTACATTGCGCGGTACCACGGTGCGAAACACCTTGTCACCGAAATGCTTCACCAGCTGGTTGGAGACGTCGTTGCCAAGATTGTTGCGCACGTCGTACATGGTGCGCAGGATGCCTTCAAGCTCCAGCTCCGGATTGAGCCGCGTCTTCACCGCCTTGATGGTGTTGAGTAGAGCGGTCAATCCCTCAAGCGCAAAGTACTCGCATTGCATCGGCACCAGCACACTATTGGCCGCGGTCAGCGCGTTGAGCGTCAGCAGGCTCAGCGACGGCGGGCAGTCAATCAGAATGAAGTGGTAACGCGTAGCGATCGGCGCCAATACGCTGCGCAGCCGCGTCTCGCGCGCGATCTCGTCCATCATCTTGATCTCGGCAGCGGTCAAATCACTGCTTCCGGGAATCAGATCGTAACCGCCAGTGGTGCTGACGATGGCGCGCTCCGCGGTTACTTCCTCCAACAGCACCTCACAGGCATTGGGCTTTGCCCGCGCCTTGTCGACGCCAGAGGCCATGGTGGCGTTGCCCTGCGGATCCATATCGACCAACAGCACCTTGCGCCGCGCTTCGGACAATGCCGCGGCAAGGTTCACCGCCGACGTCGTCTTGCCTACGCCGCCCTTCTGATTGGCCACTGCGATGATGCGCGTCATGAATAGTGCTTCGTTCGAGCCGCACACACAGGCGCGGGGCCGGGGAGTTTAGCCCAGATGCGTAGAGCAGGGCGGCTGCGCCCTGGTCGATGTCGGGCAGGCCACGCCCGGCCGCGACCGGCGACCGGGCTGGAACGCACAACTCCGGGGTTTGGCTGGGTTCTGTCAGGACGCAGACGACTTGCGCAACACCACCAGCACGCGCTCGCCATCCAAACCCGGCACGCCCAGTTGCGCGACTGAATCGAGCACGAAACCGATTGGCAGGGCGCCCAGTTCGTCGCGATAACCCGGTCCCTTCATCGCCAGCAGACGACCGCCCTCGACCAACCAGTCGTGGCACCATGCGCCCAACGCTGCGATCGGCGCCACGGCGCGCGCGGTCGCGGCAACCAGCGGTCGTAGCGGAACATAGGCCTCAGCGCGCTGCTCCACCACTTCGACCGCATCGAGCTTCAAGACGCGCTTTGCCTCACGCAGAAAGCGCGCCTTCTTGCCGTTCGACTCAATCAGTACCACGCGTCGCTCCGGGTAAAGGATCGCCAACGGCACGCCGGGCAGACCGGCACCCGCACCCATGTCGGCGATTTCGCTCTCGGTCCAATGCGTGGCCATGGCCAGGGAGTCAAGCAGGTGCCGCGTCAACATCTCGGCCGGGTCACGCACTGCGGTCAAATTGTAGGTCCGGTTCCAGCGTTCGAGCAGGGCCAGGTACTCCAACCAGAGCCTGACACGTTGCTCATCCGCTGGCAGCTGCATCTGGGGTAACGCGGCGAGCAACGGTGGTCGCAGGTATTCAAGGTCGGTCATGATCAGCCCACTGGCATAGCGGCGAGGAGAGTTCACGATTGTAGACCGCAAGTTCTTAGACAGAAGCAACCGGCCCCGGCACAATCAGCCCATGTCCTGCCTGCACTGTCGTTCATGAGCACGCCCGCCCCGACGCGGCAGCTACGCTTGTTGACCTTCAATATCCAGGCCGGCGCCAAGACCAATGAGATGCGCGAGTACGTCACCCGTGGCTGGCAGAGCGTGCTGCCAAACCGTGAGAAGCAGGGCAATCTTGGCGCGGTCGCCAAGCTCGCTGGTGAGTACGATATCGTGGCCTTGCAGGAAGCAGACTCGCATAGCCTGCGCTCCGGATTCCGCCATCAGGTCGAAGTGCTGGCCGAATCCGCGGGCTTTCCATTCTGGACGCACCAGCGCAATCGCGCGCTGACCCTGGCCTCGCCCGGCAACGGCGTTCTCGCCCGCATCGAACCCAGCGAGGTCCTGGCGCACAAGTTACCTGGCAGAATTCCCGGTCGCGGTGTGCTGGAACTTCGATTCGGTCCGCACCATGATGCCTTGCGCGTCTTCGTTGCGCATCTGTCGCTGACCCCCAACGGGCGCAAGCGCCAGGCCGAGTATCTGGCCGAAGTGATCGGTGATGCACGCCACGCGGTAGTCATGGGCGATTTCAACTGCGAACCTGACGCCGCGGCGCTGCGACCGCTGTTCGATCGCACCCGACTGCGCCCGGCGCCGCACCTGCCCACGTTTCCGGCCTGGCACCCGATCCGATCGATCGATCAAATCCTGTTCACAGCAGCATTGCGGGTGCGCCGCTATGAAGTCATTGGATTGCATGTCTCCGATCACCTGCCCATTGGTGCCGAGATCGAGTTGCCGCTGAGCGCGATCGCCTAGCGCACACCGGGCGAAAATCACAACCGGTGTATTGTGCTGGTGATCCGTGTCCCGAATCCGTCGCGCTGGCAACACAGTGTCTTCGCTGCGCCGCATCCGGTCAGCGGAAGGGCCGCGCGGCACGGCTACAATCAACACCATGACAATCTTTCGCCTGTTCCTGGCCGCCCTATTCACGCTCCCTCATGTGTGCGCGTCTGCATCTGCGCGCACTGATCTCGCTACACAACGCGGACAGTTCGAGCGGGCCTATCGACTTGCCGAGCAGGGCCACAGCTGGACCGATCAGGCCAGGATGCTGACTGGCTACCCGCTATTGCCGTGGGTGGAACACGTCCAGTTGATGCGCGACCAACATCCGCAGACCGCGCAGATCGAGATTTTCGTGAAGCGTCACGATGGCACCTATCTGGCGGCCGACTTGCGCACACTGCTGGCGAAGCGTTATGCCGAATCGCAGCGCTGGGCCGACCTGCTCGCGCTGGATCTGCATGCGCCCGATCGCGAAACGCAGTGCCGACTGGTGCATGCGCGCATCGCCACTGGAGACACCGCCAATCTCGCCGAAAAAGCGCAGTCGCTATGGCTGAACCCGCAATCGCAGCCACCTGCCTGCGACCCGGTGTTCTCCTGGTTGCGGTCCCAACGCAAGCTCGGCAACGAGCTGATCTGGCAGCGCATCGGCCTCACTGCGCAAACTGGACAGGCCGCTTTTCTGCGCCAGTTGGGCAGTTCATTGAGCGCGGCTGACCGCAGTGCAGTAAACCATCTTGCCGATCTGTTGCTCGATCCGTTGCGTCAG
>JANMSL010000327.1:0-2608 GCA_031389245.1 Lysobacterales bacterium
TGCACGTCGGGATAGCCGCGGCGCACATGCACGGTGAACAGTTTCAACCCGCGCTCCAGGGTGTCCGGCAACGGCGTTTTGTACTCCGGCAAGATCACCACCGTGGCTGGACCGATGCAGACGCGCGGGTCCTGATACGGCGTGCGCTTGATGCCGCGCGTGATCATCAGCCGAATGTGCACGCCATCGTGCATCGCGTTGCGCTCCAGTGTGGCGTAGATCGCCTGCGTCAGCTCAGCGCGACTCATGCCGATGTCGAGCATGATCGCCTTGGCGCCTTCGTAAAGGCGATCCAGGTGCTGGTCCACAAACGCGGGATGCCCGCCAACTACGCGCAGCCCTTCCCACACACCATCGCCCAGCACGAACCCGGAATCGAAGACCGAGACCATGGCTTCAGCGCGCGGCTTGTAGACACCGTTGAGATAAATCAGCACCGACTCGTTGCGCGCGTCGGCAACGTAGTCGTGGGTACCATGGGCCATCATCGTCTCCCGATTTCCAAGTGACGAGCATAGCGCCGACGCAAACATCCCGGCTCCGCCCGTGGGTCCGACCTGCGGTCGGACATCTGCAGCTTGGTGGGTCCGACCTGCGGTCGGACATCTCAAGCAGAGAACGACCGCGTCAATCCCACCGGGTATTGCCAATCACGCAATGCGCGCCGCCCCACCCATGTACCGCTGCAACACCTCGGGAATGCCGATCGAACCATCAGCGTTCTGATAGTTGTCCATCACTGCGATCAGGGCACGGCCAACAGCGACGCCAGATCCATTGAGCGTGTGCAGCGGCTCGGGCTTGCCCGTCTGGGGATTGCGCCAACGCGTCTGCAGACGACGCGCCTGGAACGCATCACAATTGGAGCACGATGATATTTCCCGGTAGCTGTTTTGCGATGGCAGCCAGACTTCAAGATCATAGGTCTTGCTCGCCGCAAAACCCATATCGCCGGTGCACAGCAGCATGCGACGGTACGGCAGACCGAGCCGCTCCAGCACCACTTCGGCGGCTCGGGTCATGCGTTCGTGCTCGTCGGCACTCTCCTGCGGTCGGGCAATCGACACCAGCTCAACCTTCTCGAACTGGTGCTGGCGGATCATGCCGCGTGTATCGCGGCCATGACTGCCGGCCTCGGCGCGGAAGCACATCGAGTGCGCGGTCATACGCATCGGCAGCGCCGCGTCATCGACCATTTCATCGCGAACGATATTGGTCAGCGGAACCTCGGAGGTGGGGATCAGGTAACGCTTGACCTCACCGACCTGGGTCGAGAACAGGTCGTCTTCGAACTTGGGCAATTGGCCGGTGCCTTGCATGCTGTCGGCGTTGACCAGTAACGGCACGTTGACTTCAAGATAAGCGTGTTCACCGGTGTGCAGATCGAGCATGAACTGCGCCAATGCGCGATGCAGACGCGCCATCTCGCCGCGCAATACGGTGAATCGCGCGCCCGAAAGCTTGGCAGCGGTCTCGCCATCGAGCCAGCCTTTGTGCGCGCCCAGATCGACATGGTCGCGAACTGAAAAGTCGAAACTGCGCGGCGTGCCCCAGCGATGAATCTCGACATTTCCGGATTCATCGCTGCCCACCGGCACCGACTCGTGTGGAAGATTGGGAATACACAGTGAGATACCCGCGATCGCGGTCTTGATCACTTCCAGGCGTGTCTCACCGGCTTTGAGTTCATCGGCAATGCCGGCAACCTCGGCCATCAGCGCGGCGGAATCCTCGCCCTTAGCCTTGGCCACACCGATCGCCTTGGAGCGCGTGTTGCGCAGGTTTTGCCAGTCCTGGGTGCGGGTCTGGATCTGCTTGCGCTCGGTTTCCAGTGCCTCCAGTTCGGCCATCGGAAGCTCGAAACCGCGCAGAGTGCGCAGTCGCTCGGCCGTTAGCGCAAGCTGGCTGTGCAACAGATTCGGGTCCAGCATGGGCAAGTCCTTGGAAAGTGATGACGGCGATTATCGCGTGCCGACTTGTGACAGCGCAAACCAGAATTGCCCGTCAGTGCCAGTACCGCGGTCGGTCCACTCGCCGTTGCTCGACATTCTTGACATCGCTGAGCAGTACCGAAGTGAATCCGCTGCCAGCGGTATCAAACCAACGCGCGCCGGATTGCTGCCAGCGCGCCTGCACTTCGGCATGCGGATGGCCGTAACTATTTCCGTGACCCGACGAGTTGAACGCCAACCTGGCGCCGGTTGCCGCGATAAATTTGGCCGACGAAGACGAACGACTGCCATGGTGGGGCACGAACACCAGATCGACGCGCAGCTTTTCCGGCGCCTCGCGCAGCAATCGCGTTTCGATGATCTCGCTGATATCGCCAGTGAGCAGTGCAGCACTGTTGCCTGACTGAATCCGCAGCACGCATGAACTATCGTTGCCCTTGTCCGGAAAATACTGCGGTGGATGCAGAAACTCGAAACGCACGCCATCCCACTGCCAGGACTGTCCGGTCTCGCAACGCGGCGACGGATCGGATTCAATGCCGATACGCACCTGGGCATCGGGAAACGCACGCAACACGGCTTCGCGCCCGCCCGCGTGGTCAGCGTCCTGGTTGCTGAGCACCAATCGCTCAAGTTCGGTGACCGCCAGCGCGTGC
>JANMSL010000334.1:0-3398 GCA_031389245.1 Lysobacterales bacterium
TCCACCTGCGGCGACACCAGCCATAGGATCGCGGCCTGGGCCGGTGTGGGTGCTGCGCGCGACGGAAATCCCGCGTATGCGAAGGCCTGTCCATCCTGCGAGGAAAACGACAGTGCCGGGTCATAGTAGAAAGGAATGTCGGGAAATCCCTGAGTCACGCAGCGTGCGCTGGGCCCGCCACCGTTGAGGCCCGCCGACTTGTTGAGCACCAGCCAGCCACTGGCGAGAAAGCTCGCGGCCTGGGGGCAGCCCGTTTCGCCGTAAGGTTGCGATGGACGTGGTGCGACGACGGCGAAGTCTTCCGTCAGCACCGTGGCGGAGGCAAGGCCGGCAGCGAGCAGCAGGCCCGCAAGACCGGTCATCAGTCGGAACGCGCGCAGCGATCTGGCAGTGCGCTGGATGTACGTGGGGCTCGGGGTGGTGTGCATGGGTTGAGCTGCCTTGGCGTGGAGTGGAATGATGGGATTCGTCTGAACGTCGCGACAAAGGCGCGTCGAGACAATGAAAAAACTCTGACTATGGCTTGGCATGGGTCGCCTCTCGATCGGATGCTTCAGTGCGGGCGGGCACCAGCGGTGACGGCACCGCAGGCAGGGCCAGCACGGCGCGCAGCGCCGACACCTCGTTGTCGAGGCAGCTGGCGCGGTCGCCGCTGGCCGCAGGCACGACAGGCTGTGCGGGCGCCTTCATTCGAAACCGTCTCCGAAGAGATCCAGGCTGGGACGCACTTCGACGCTGATCGGTGGCCCACTGCCGAGAGTGTTGCGCGCGCTGACCGCGCAGGTGTAGGTCACGCCGTTGCTCAGCGGCAGCAGCACCATCGGCGACATCGCCTGGGTAAAGCTGAGCGTGCCCGGCATGCACAGCGCGGTGTAGTCGAGGATCGGCGCGCCGAGCAGCGGCGTATCGAAGATCACGCCACTGCCGCCGTCGCTGTTGACCACCGCCGGATTACGGATCTCGCTTGGCACGGCGAGCGGCGTGACGCTGACCGCTGCCGACAGCACGCTGTTGCCGGCGACGTTGGTCGCGCGCACCGTGCAGCCGCTGTAGGTATTGCCGTTGTTGAGATCACTCAGCCACAACGGTGATGTTGCACCGGTCACCGTATTTTGAGCACCGGGCGGGCAGCGCAATGTGTAGTTCGTGATCGGCGCACCACCGTCGAATGCTGGGGCAACGAAGTCGAAGCGCGCGGATGCGTTGTAGGGCGTGGCGACCAAACCGGTCGGCGCATTCGGCACGGTACGTGGCGTGATCGAAAAAACCGCGGCATCGCCTGCGCCGAATTCGGTGATGGCGGAGAGCCCGCAGTTGTAGACCGTGCCATTGAGCAGTCCGCTGAAACCCAGCGGCGACGCGATGCCCTGAACCAGCAGATTGCCGGGCTGACAGGCGAGCTGGTAGCCGCTGATCGGTGTGCCGCCATTGCTCGATGGCGTGTTGAAGCCGACGCTGAATTGCGCAACGCCAGCGACCGGCACGACCTGCTGCGGCGCCGATGACGGACCGCGTGGCGTGGCGATCAGCGGCGCCGTCGCGGCGCTCGCCGCCGTCGCGGTGAGCGTGCGCAGCGTGCAGGTGTATGCCACGCCATTGTTCAACCCGCCGACGATGACGGGTGATGCCATCGCCTCTGCAATCACCGCGCCCGGAGCACACTGCGCGCGGTAGCCGGTGATCGGTCCGGCGGCATTTGCAGCTGGCGGTGTGAAGCTCAGCGCGATCAGCTGGTCGCCCGGTGTTGCCGTGATCGACTGCGGTGTAAGCGGTGCCACGGTCGCGGTGAGCGTAATGTCGTTGCCATTGCCGCCGACATACGAGATCCGCCAACCGATCTCGCCCTGATAGACCAGGCTGCCCTCGGGCAGGCCGGCGAACGGTGCGAGCGCCGAGCTGGCGCCAGTGACATCGATCAGCGTGATCTGCGTGCCGATGGCATTGGGCGCGGCGAAATCCAGTATCAGTGTCACGCCGCCCAGCGTCGCGGTCGCGGTGCGGATCTGATCACGCGCGCCACCGTCGATCACCAATCTGAGCGTGGCGCCAGCGGTCATGGTCAGCGCGCTGGTCTGCAACAGCACGCCCGCCGCGACGCCTACCGAGGGTCGCAGCACGCCGCCGTTCTGCACCGTCGTATTGCCAGCAATCTGTGCGGCGCCGGCCAACGCGCCACCGCTGGCCACGGCCACGTTGCCGGGCAGCGCACCGGGCAGACGCAGTACGCCACCATCCACCGTGGTCAGGCCGCTGTGGTTCTTGATGCCGGTCCAGTGCAAGGTGCCGGCACCCGTCTTGCGCACATTTGCACTGCCACCGGTAGCACCGCTCAACGTCGCATCGAAGCCATTGCTGTCGAGTACCGCGGCAAAGGGGAAGGACAGCGCATTGCTGATGGCGATGCCGCCGTCGTCGATACGCAGTGTCGCGTTCGTGCCATCGAACGACACGCCGCCGCTGCCCAGCGCATCGGATGCGCTCACGCCCAGCGTGCCGGCAACGATCGATGTGCCGCCGCTGTAGTTGGTGGGGTCGCGGGTGATCGTCCAGTTGAACGGCAGCGGTTCGGTGCCGACGGTTTGCGCACCGCTGCCACGCTTGATCAAGCGGCCCGGGCCGCGTAGTGTGCCGACAAAACGGCAGCTCGCAGGCGCGGTGTTTTCGATCGTCAATGAAGCGGCGGCATCGGCGAACGCGACCTGTCCACCGACATAGGTCGCCTGCAGGCAGGCAGCGCGTTGCGCGCCCTCCAGCTCCAGCGTGCTGAGTAGGAACAGCGTCGGGTTGCCCTGCGAATCGCGCTCCAATCCGCGGGGTGCCAGCGTGGCATCCGCCGCAAACGATGCGCCGGCGTGCTGCTGGAAGTGCCCCGAGTCCAGGGTGATCGACGCGACCACACCATAGTTGTCGAAGCGCTGATCGAAGCCAAAGGCCGGCGTCCAGCCGAACAATCCGCCGTCTCCCAGCGGCACGTAGTGGCGGATGGTGCCGTTGATGGTGCCGTC
Organism: Lysobacterales bacterium; assembly: GCA_031389245.1. GTDB lineage: Bacteria > Pseudomonadota > Gammaproteobacteria > Xanthomonadales > Ahniellaceae > 0-14-3-00-62-12. Next base: position 3,006 of record JANMSL010000334.1, read on the forward strand.
GTTGCGGCCGAAGGCGGAACCCTGGAACAGGCCGCGGGACAGGGTGATGTCGCCGTTGATGATCGCGCCTGCTTCGTTGCGCAGCTGCGGGCTGCTCAGGCCGATCGTCGAGATCGCGTTGCCCTGGCCATCGGGACCGATCAGACCGCGGTTGACGATGATCGCCGGCTTGGCGCCGTAGATGTGGGAGAGGTAGGTGATGCCGTGCTCGATGACGCCCTGCGCCTCGTTATAGACCTCGGCATTGACCAGCAGCGGAGCGCCCATGTCGACGTGATCGATGTGACCGGCGCTGCTGATGTACGGTATTTTGTTGGCATATCCGAGCGACGAACCGGCATAGAGCAGGTACGCGGTTGGATCGACATTGGTAAATGTCCCCCAGACCGAGGC